>NZ_JBSGBN010000028.1:0-81332 GCF_053601275.1 Streptomyces sp. NPDC004752
GGCCTTGGTGCTCAGCCAACGCAGCGCACGCCGGTGCGCGGCGGTGCGCGGCGGTGCGCGGCGGTGCGCGGCGGTGCGCGGCGGTTGTTGCGTATGAAGCAAGCAATTGGGTGCCGGAGCCGCCCGACAGACAACCGGAGGCAGCCAGGGCTCAGGTGCGGCGGGCAGCCCAGACGGTGCGCTCGGTGCGTACGGCGAGGTCGTCGCGGCGCAGAATGCTGTGGGGGCTGTCGGTGTCGAGGAGCTCGTCGAGTGCGGCAAGGTCTTCGGGGCCGAGAGCCGGCGCGGCGGCGCTGCGGATGCGCTGCAGGCTGCCGTGGGCGTAGCGGCCGATGGCTTCGCTGCGGTCGCCTGCGATGTTCGCAGCGATAGTGATAGTGACGGTGCGCTCGTCTTCGACGGCGAAACCGGCGGCGGACAGCATCGGTCCCCAGTCAGCACCGCGGTGCGGGACGTGCTCGGCGTGGAAGCTGTCGGTCGCCCTGTGGCAGCGTTCTTCGAGACCGGGCCGATTCTCGGGGGCGTCGGCGGGCAGGAAGCGGGGGAAGCCGTCCAGCTCGACGACGGCGAACAGGCCGCCCGGGGCGAGCAGGTCGTGGACGCTGGTCAGGGCGCGGTCGGGGTGGGCCATGTGGTGCATCGAGGCCGAGGCCCACACCAGGTCCGGCGTCCCAAGATCGGGCCAGTCAGCAGCGTCGAGGTCGGCCCGCACGGTGCGCACGCGCTTCCCCGCTCCACGGGCGCACGCCTTCTCGCGCAGGAGTTGCAGGTGCCCGGCCGAGGTGTCGACCGCGGTGAGGTGCGCCTCGGGGAAACGCTCGAGGAGCGCGAAGGTGCCCGCCCCCGTGCCGCAGCCCAGATCCACGATCTGGTGCGGCTCGGCCTTCAGTGGCAGCCATGCGGTGATGAATGCGAGGTGCTCGGCGAGCACCTCGGCATCCAGGTCGAGGATCTCCGCCTGGCCGCCATCATCGTGCGCCTGGTGGTGGCCGTCTTCGCCGTGACGGTGGCGGTGGCCGCCTTCGCCGTGAGGGGTGTGCTGGTGCGCTTGGGTCATAGCAACACCGTAAAACGCTGATGCTCCAACAGCACGGCCACTTGCGGTTTACGCAAGAAGGTCACTTCGCCTGCTGCCCATCACGCAAGATCCCGCCCGCGCCGGGCCTCCGACACCGTCACCCACCGGGACTCTGAGCGTCGCTGCAGTCGCTGACCTCGACGGCATCGCGTTGGTGGCTGCGGCGGGCGTCGCGGTCGAAGATGCCCATGATCTCGCATGGCCCGCCCTCGGCGCCGATCGCGTGCGGCATCATGGTGGGGAACTCGGCGGCCTGGTTGGTCTCGATGCGGAACCGGCGATGGCCGAGCATGAGGATGGCGGTGCCGGACAGGACCACAAGCCATTCGCGGCCGGGATGGGCACGCATACGGGCGGGGTTGTCGGGCGGCGGTTCAGTCATCCGCTGGCGCATCACGCTCATGCCGGGGTCACCCTTGATCGGCCAGCGCATCAGACCGTGGGTGCCGTCGATCATCGGACTGATGACGACATCATCGGCGGCGTTCTCCACCAGCTGGTCCAGGGTGGTGTCCAGGGCGCGGGCGAGGGTGACGAGCTGGTCCAGGGCGAGGCGGCGCCGGCCGTTCTCGATGCGGCTGAGTGAGGACTGGCTGAGATTGGCGCGGGTGGCCAGCTCTTCCAGCGACCAGCCCTGGGCGACCCGCAGGGCACGGATCCGCTTGCGTACGAGGCTGTCCAGCTGCCCATCTTCTTGCGTCATAGGCAACACTGTATGCCCTTGCTGCAACACAGGCTTAACGTCGAGTACAGGTGGTCCGGAACCGGGGGCCACGCACGACGAAAGGGCGCGACATGTCTGCGCAGACTTTCCGCTACGTGAGCGACCAACTGCCCGCTGAGACCGAGACCGTGGATGTGGTGGTGATCGGCGGCGGCGCCGCGGGCCTGAACGGGGCCCTCATGCTGGCCCGTTCGCGCCGCTCGGTCGTCGTGATCGACAGCGGCACCCCGCGCAACGCACCCGCCGCAGCCATGCACGGCTTCATCGTCCTGGACAGCATGCCGCCGCCCGAGATCCTCAAGCGGGGACGGCGGCAGGTACGCCAGTACGGCGGCCGGATCGTGTTCGGCGACGTGGCCTCGGCCGAGCCGGCCGCCCCGTCTGCCGAGGGAGATCTGCGGTTCACCGTCAGCCTGACGGATGGCCGCACGGTGACGGCGCGCCGGGCGCTGGTGGCCACCGGCCTGCGTGACGTGCTGCCAGAGGTGCCCGGCCTGGCCGAGCACTGGGGCCACGGCGTGGTGCACTGCCCCTACTGCCACGGCTGGGAAGTACGCGATGAGCCGATCGGCATCCTCGCCACCGGCCCAGCCTCGGTCCACCACGCCTGGCTGTTCCGCCAACTGACCGACGACCTCATCTACTTCACCCGCGGCACCGACTTGGACGCGGACACCCGCGCCCGCTTCGCCGCCCGCCACATCCGCATCATCGAGACCCCCGTGCAGGAAGTCGTCAACGATGAGAACGGCGCCCTGGCAGGCGTGCGCCTGACGGACGGCAGCGTCGTGGAGCGGTGCGTCCTGGCCGTCGCCACCCAGCTGCAGGCCCGCTCCGAGGGCCTGGAGGGTCTGAAGCTGCCGATGGAGGACCTGCCCGGCAACATGGGGCGCCGCTTCGCCTCCGCCATGGCCGGCACCACCGAGATCCCAGGTGTCTGGGTGGCGGGCAACGCCACCGATCCGACCGCGCAGGTCGGCGCCTCCGCCGCAGCCGGAGCCCTGGTCGGCTCCCACATCAACGCACTCCTGGCCGCCGCGGACACCGACGCGGCCCTCACTGCCGCGCAGAGCGAGAACACCACCGCCTAACCCCCTCCGCTGCTGAACCGCGCGGCCGCACCCAATGATCCGCGCGGAGAGCCCGTACGGGCCCTCACTTCATCAACTCGGCGACCGGCCCTGCTCCGGCGCTGATCCCGCATGCCCTCGTCCGGAAGGAAGACATGAGTACGAACCAGCCTCCCCAGGCGGCAGCATCAACGAGCGGTGGGGGTACACCGGATGCGCGTCAGCTGCGCGCGATCCTGATCGCCGTCTCCATCGCGCTGATGGCCGTCATCGCGTCGGTGTCCGGGCTGAACGTTGCCCAGACCCACATGGCGGTGGAGTTCGGTGCCTCGCAGAACACCGTTTTGTGGATCATCAATATCTACACCCTGGCCCTGGCCGCACTGCTGCTGCCGCTCGGCGCCATCGGTGACCGGCTGGGCCGCAAGCCCATGCTGATCACCGGACTGACCCTCTTCGGTGCCGCCGGCATCGTCGCAGGACTGGCTCCCTCGGCCGGGGTGATGATCGCCGCGCGCGTGGCCGCCGGTGTGAGCGCCGCAATGATCATGCCGATCACGCTGGCCGTCATCACGAGTACGTTCCCAGAGGAGCAGCGGGGCAAGGCGATCGGTGTGTGGACCGGTGTCGCCGGGGGCGGCGGCATCCTGGGCATGTTCCTGTCCGCGCTGCTGGTCGATGTCGCCGACTGGCGCCGGCTGTTCGTCCTGCCGGTGGTCCTGGTCGTCGTAGCCCTCGCGATGACCCTGAAGTCGGTGCCCAACTCCCGCGAGCACTCCGCTCATTCCTTCGACACCACGGGCGCATTGCTGTCCGCCGTCGCTGTAGTCGGTCTGATCCTTGTTCTGCAGGAAGGCCCCGAGCGCGGCTGGACCGCCCCGGTGACTCTGATCAGCCTGATCGTCGGTGTCATCGCCGCTATCGGATTCGCGGCCTGGGAGCTGCACCGCCGTGACGCCTCGCTGCTGGATGTGCGCCTGTTCCGTGAGCGCGGCCTGGCCAGCGGCTCCATCACGCTGTTGGTCGTCTTCGGGGTCCAGGCGGGTATCGCCGTGGTCCTCTTCCCGTTCTTCCAGGCCGTCCTGGGCTGGTCCGGGCTGCTGTCCACCATGGCGATGATGCCGATGGCCGTCATGATGATGATGACGTCCGGCCTGGCCCCCAAGATGGCCGCACGCATCGGCGCCCGCTCGACCATGACCGTGGGCATCGCCCTGTCCACCCTCGGCCTGGCATTGATGGCCCTGTTCGTCTCCGTCGACGGCGGCTACCTCTCCATCCTGGCCGGCATGCTCGCCATGGGCGTCGGCATGGGGCTGTCGATGACACCCTCCACCGAGGCCATCACCAGCTCGCTGCCCCGCGCCAAGCAGGGCGTTGCCTCCGCCCTCAACGACGTCACCCGTGAGTTCGGCACCGCCCTCGGTGTGGCCCTGCTCGGCGCACTCCTGTCGGCCGGCTACCGCAACGCCATCGACGACAAGCTCGACAGCATCCCCCAGCAGGCCTCGGACACCGCACGCGAAGGCATCGCCAACGCCGTCGAGGTAGCGCCCAACACCGGCACACACGCCCAGGACCTGATCCACGCCGCGCAACAGTCCTTCGTGGACGGATGGCAGCAGGCCATGTGGGCAGGCGTCGCCGTCATGGGCGTGCTGCTCGGCTACATCGCTCTTCGCGGCCCGAAGGGCACAGCCTCCGCCATCGCGGACGAGACGGAAACCACACAGACCGTCTCCGCCCGATGACCACGTAGCACCTGGGCGCATCAGCCGTCAGGCGTCAGGCGTTAGGCGTTAGGCATCGCACCACCGCGATGCCTAACGCCCCAGCTCAGCAGCGCACGCCTCAACCGGGACACCCATACCGAACGAGCTCCTGGACACCTTCATCACCGGGCCTGTACGTGAAGATCGACGACGAGATCAGGAACACCCGACGGCTGGGCAGGCCACCGCAGTTGAGCGACTCCGAGCTGGTGTGCCTCGCGGTGGCGCAGGCGCTGCTGGGCTTCACCTCGGAGGCCCGCCGGGGTGCAGAAGGCGTGCGCGACGGAGACGAGGGTGACGTGGTGATGCCAGCCTCTGCAGGTGCGGCCTTCGAAGTGGGCCAGACCCAGGGCCTGTTTGATCTCGCGGTAGTCGTGCTCGATGCGCCGGCGCAGCTTGGCGGTGCGCACGAGGATGGCCGGCGCCGTGTCGGCGGGCAGGTTGGACAGCCAGAACTGCACCGGCTCGGGCTCGGTGGCGGGCCATTCGGCCGGCAGCCGGCGCACCGGCAGTTCGGTGCTGTCGGGCTGCTTCCGGCTGGGCACCGGTCACAGCGTGAGTATCTGGCCGGTGGCCAGGATGTGCACCTCGGTGTCGGGAGCCAGCTCGCCGGCGGCGTCTTTGTAATGCTCTGGATGGTTGCGGTCGAGCTTCACGAGGATCCGGTCGCCGATCACGCCGGAGGTATAGGCGGGACGGCGGGGCGGCCGGCGGCGCGGGACGGCGGGGCGGCCGGCCGCTGGCCCGCCGCCCCGCCATAGCTGGTCCGCCTACTCCCGGTCAGGCGTCAGTGATCGGGCTGGTGCTCAGACGGACGTTGTCGATCGCCCAGAACCAGTTGTTGCCCGCGTTGAAGGTCCGGAAGCTGACTTTCGCCGACATCGCCCCGGCGGGGACGGGACACGAGAGCCGGACGAGCCGGTTCTGCTGGTCCTGGCCCAGGTTGGTGTTCCCGGACGTCGCGCTGCTGTAGTGGAGCAGCCGGACCGGTTCGCCGGTGTCGAACACGACGGTGACCTCGGCCTCCTGCGGACTCTCCTGTCGGTAGTGGGAGTCGAAGCCCAGGTGGAGGGTGGACGTGCCCGGGGGGATGGGCACGGCCGGGGTGGTCAGGGTCGAGTCGAACCGGCCCCGGGCGGACGGGCTGTTGGTGTCGTCCCAGTCGTCGGGGTCGGCCACGGCCACCACACCGAGAGCCCGGCTGAAGTTGGTGCGGTCCTGTGCGCCGGGGAACCAGAACTGCTTGGACAGGAAGGTCCAGCCCTGCAACTCCCGCGTACCCTGCGGCATGGCCGGTGCATTGGTGATCGTCCAGCCCTCGGGGGTGGTCCGGGTCCAGCCGAGCAGGCCGGGGCGGCTGAGATCGGCTGCGGGAGCGAGCGCAGGGGCGACGGACTCGAAGTCCTCCGCAAGGAGGTAGCCGGTCATGACGGGCCCGGTCTTGACGGACAGGGACGCGGACGCTTCCGCGTCGTTGCCGTTCAGCTTCGCCGTGACGGTTGTCTTGAGGCTGCCGGAGACGCGTGCCGCGGCGGCGGGCGCGACGATGTCCCAGGCCACAGGCGCGGAGGAGCGGGCGGGAACGGACGTGGGCGCGCTGCCCTTCGCGGTGGCGGTCCAGCCCTGTGGGAGGGACAGCATGGTGGTCAGGCCGGTGAGCGGTGTGCCGCCGGCGTTGGTGACGGTGGCCGTCACGGTGACCGGTCTGCCCGGTGAGAGCACGGTGCCGTCGGTCCCGGGGGAACTGGCCGGACCGGTCAGTGCGACGCTCATGGCCGGGGCGACCTTGGTCTGCACGCGCGCGTCAGCGAGTCTGAGCAGACCGTCGCCGTCGGCGTGCGCGGCGACGACCAGCCGCCCGGCGGTGGCGTTGACGGCGGGCGTGACCACGAAGCGCACGTCGGCCGAGTCGCCGGTCCGGAGGACGGTCGGCGTCCCACCGGTCCGCTGGACCGTCCAGCCGGATGGGGCGAGCAGGGCGATGGAGAGAGCGTCGAGCCGGTGGGCGCCCTGGTTCCGCACGGTGACCGTGACATCGGTCGGGTTGCCCTGCGCGAAAGGGGTGCCCAGGGACGGCAGCGCCGCCGGCAGGCCGATCGTCGCGGCCAGCGCTGGGGCCGTGCCGGTCGCCGGGTCGGTGACGCCGGGCTTGCCGTTGGCCAGGCGACCGGTCACACGCCGCAGGAAGGACGGGTCATCGCGGTCGACGACCACCACGTCGTACCAGCCGTGATCCGGGACGCGGAGGTGCACCGTGCGGGACTGGCCGGGCTTGAGGGTGAGGGTGTGCACGTGGTCACCGTGCTTGCGGGAGTAGACCGACTCACCGACGAGGAGCGTGCGGGTGGTGGCGGAGGGATTGGAGCACACCACTTTCACCTGGCCGGGGGCGGGGTGCTCGACGAGGTGGGCCTCGGCGCCCACTCCGGTTCCGCGCAGCTCCCATACCGACCATCCGGGACCGTGGACCTGGAGGTCGTAGCCGTCGGCGCCGTACTCCACCGTTTCGGTGGCGCTCTTGCCGACGTGGACGGTCCAGGCGCGCGGAGCGGTGCCGTCGCCGGGGTAGGCGGTGAATGTGGCGCCGGTGCCGCCCTCGTTGCCGAGTCGGAGGCGTACGGCGGAGCGGGTGACGTCCGCGCGCAGGGACAGCCGGTACGGGGAGCGGCGGGTCCGACGGGTGCCGGCCTCCTGCTCCGGGAGCGCCTGGTCCTTGGGCGGTACGGGATTCCACCGCCCGACGGGCGCCGGCACCTGGCCGGGCTGCTCCACCTCGGGCTGCCGGTGGGTGCGGTCGAAGTCGAAGACGGAGGTCAGGTCGCCGAAGACGCCGCGGCGCCAGGCGCTGATGTTGGGCTCTTCGACGCCGGTCCACTTCTCCAGGAACCGGATGATCGAGGTGTGGTCGAACGCCTCCGAGCTGACGAAACCGCCTACGGTCCAGGGCGACACGATCGTCATGGGTACGCGCGGGCCGGGACCGACCGGGCGGCCGTTGAACCAGTCGTCGCTGTTGCCGGTGGCCGGCTTCGGCGCGACCGGTGCGGGTACGTGGTCGAAATAGCCGTCGTTCTCGTCGAAGTTGATGAACAGCGCCGTCTTCGACCAGGTCTTCGGGTCGCGGGCGATGGCGTCGAGCAGGTCGTAGACGAGGTTGGCGCTGCCGACGGGGGTGGAGCTGCTGGGGTGCTCGGACAGCGCCGCCGTCGGAACGATCCAGCTGACCTGGGGCAGCGTGCCCTTCTTGATGTCCGAGGTGAGCCGCTGGACGAGGGTGTCCGGCTCGGAGCGGTAGGCGCCCCGCATGAACAGCTGCCTGTCGGCCTCGGCCAGCGCATCGACGCCCCGCTGGAACTCGGCCAGCGCGGCCTTGCGCTGATCCGCGGTCTTGTTCCACAGGCTGTCGTAGAACTGCTCGGTAGTGGAGTACTGGCCGCTGACCTTGGCCAGGATCTTCCGGCCGATCTCCTTCCAGGGCCGGAAGTACTCCACCGCGTTGTCGGTGAAGTTGTCCCATTCCTGATAGATCTGCCAGGAGACTCCGGCGACCTCCAGGCGCTCCGGGTACGTCGTCCAGTCGTACCCCTGATGCGTGTACGAATACGCGGCGTTGGTGACGGCCCGGTTGACACCGTCCGGCTCGTAACCGGTCGTGCCGGTCCACAGATAGTTGCGGTTGGGGTTGGTCGAGCCGTAGACGGAGCAGAAGTACGAGTCGCAGATGGTGAAGCGGTCGGCCAGTTCGTACTGCAACGGAATGTCGTGCCGGTCGTAGAAGGCCATGGTGCTCTGGCTCTTGGCGGCGACCCAGTCGTTCCACCAGCCGTTCCCCCGGGCCTGGGTGGCGTCGGAGAATCCGTGTGCGAGCGAACCCAGGTACTGGATGTCGCTTTCGGGGCGGCCCGCGTCGACCGCCGCCTGGCGGGCCGAGAACGGCAGAACCTCGCCGCCGCCGGGCCGCGGCTGCTCGAAGACACTCCCTCCGGTGGGCAGACGCAGCGCAGTACGGTCGCCGAAGCCGCGCACACCCTTGAGGGTTCCGAAGTAGTTGTCGAAGGAGCGGTTCTCCTGCATCAGGACGATCACATGCTCGATCGCACGCATGCCACCGCGTGGCATGGGCGCGGCCATCGCCTGGTGCAGCGACGGAGGCAGGAAAGAGAGCGCGGTTCCACCGGCGATGGTGCCGAGAACCTTGCGGCGGGAAATGTCAGACATGCCGGGAGGCTAGGTCACACCTATCGCGCACGATAACCCTACGTGACCGATCTTCGTTGACAGTTCATCCAGTGGCGCCGAACGTTCCCTTGCTGGTACGTACTTCTTGATGGTGCAATTCGAATGGAACATCACCGGCCCTGCTTTTCCCTCCAGTTGATCGCGGGCTCGGCCGAGGGGCGGGTGCCCGGCAGCCACGAACCGCCGGACATCCGAGGATCGGTTCGGCGCAGCAGCGGTCCCTCGGAGGGGGCGCGCCGGGAGATCAGGGGGTGGGCGCCTTCAGTAGGCCCGGACGCCATGCGTGCGGAACTGCTGCCGGACGCGCTCGACCGAGTCCGGCGCGGGGCTCGGGGTGTCGCGCAGCGGGAACGGGACGCCGAGCGCCTCGTACTTCGCGGCGCCGAGTTTGTGGAACGGCAGGACGTCCACGCGGTCGACCGATTCGAGGCCCGCGACGAAGCGGGCCAGGCCGTCGATGGGTTCCGGGGCGTCGGTCCAGCCCGGGACCAGGACGTACCTGATCCACATCCGCACGCCGAGCCGGTCGAGGCGGGTGGCGAAGTTCAGGGTGGGGGCGAGTGCGCCGCCCGTGAGGCGACGGTAGGTGTTGACGTCGAAGGACTTGATGTCCAGCAGGACCAGGTCGGTGTGGGAGAGGAGTTCGTCGCAGGCGCGGGCGCCGAGGAAGCCCGAGGTGTCGAGGGCGGTATGCAGTTGGGCCTCCTTGCAGCGGCGCAGGATCTCGCCGGTGAAGGCGGGCTGGAGCAGCGGTTCGCCGCCCGTGATGGTCACTCCGCCGCCGGCCGTGGTGATGAACGCCCGGTATTTCTCGATCTCCGCCATCACCTCGTCGACGGTCGCCTCCCGCCCGTCGCGCATGTGCCAGGTGTCAGGGTTGGCGCAGTACAGGCAGCGCAGCGGGCAGCCGGACACGAAGAGGACGAACCGGGTCCCGGGACCGTCCACGCCGGTGGACAGGTCCCAGGAATGGATCCGGCCCGACACCTCGGTGCTCACAGGGATCCGTGGAAGGTACGGCTGATCACGTCGAGTTGCTGCTCCCGGGTCAGCCGGACGAAATTGACGGCATACCCGGACACCCGGATGGTCAGGTCCGGGTACTTCTCCGGGTGTTCCATCGCGTCCTCCAGCGTGGCGCGGTCGACGACGTTGACGTTCATGTGGAAGCCGCCCGCCGCCATATGGGCGTCGAGGATGCCCACCAAGTGGCCTGCGCGCTCGTCCGGGTTGTGCCCCAGTCCCTCGGGCGTGATCGTCGTGGTCAGCGAGATGCCGTCGCCGGCCTGTGCGTACGGAATCTTGGCCACCGACAGCGCGGAGGCGGCGACCCCGTGCCGGTCGCGGCCGTTCATCGGGTTGGCGCCGGGAGCGAAGGGCTGTCCGGCGCGGCGGCCGTCGGGGGTGTTGCCGGTGTGTTTGCCGTAGACGACGTTGGAGGTGATGGTGAGGACCGACTGGGTGTGCTCGGCGTTCCGGTAGGTGGGGTAGTGGCGCACCTTCGCCATGAAGGACTCCACCAGGCCGACGGCGATGCTGTCGGCGCGGTCGTCGTTGTTGCCGTACGCCGGGAAGTCGCCCTCGGTGCGGAAGTCGACGGCGAGTCCGGTGGCGTCCCGGAACACCTTCACCCGTGCGTGCTTCACGGCGGACAGGCTGTCCGCGGCCACCGACAGACCGGCGATGCCGCAGGCCATGAAGCGGTGCACGGGATAGTCGTGCAGGGCCATCTCGACGCGTTCGTAGGCGTACTTGTCGTGCATGTAGTGGATGACGTTGAGCGCGTCGACGTACGTCCGGGCCAGCCAGTCCAGGACGTGGTCGTAGGCCGCCGACAGTTCCTCGTAGTCGAGGTACTCACCGGTCAGCGGGGGCGCCGAGGGCGCGACCTGTTCGCCGGTCATCTCGTCGCGGCCGCCGTTGACCGCGTAGAGCAGCGCCTTGGCGAGGTTGACCCGTGCCCCGAAGAACTGCATCTGCCTGCCGACCGCCATGGCCGAGACACAGCAGGCGATCGCGGTGTCGTCCCCGGTCCGGGGGCGTATCAGTTCGTCGGACTCGTACTGGACGGCGCTGGTGTCGATCGAGACCCGGGCGCAGAACTCCTTGAAGCCGACGGGCAGCCGGGGCGACCACAGCACAGTCAGGTTGGGTTCCGGTGCGGGGCCGAGGTTGTAGAGGGTCTGCAGGAAGCGGAAGGAGGTGCGGGTGACCAGGGTCCGGCCGTCCGCGCCCATGCCGCCGATGGACTCCGTCACCCAGGTGGGGTCGCCGGAGAACAGGGCGTCGTACTCGGGGGTGCGCAGGAATCGTACGATCCGGAGCTTGATCACGAAGTCGTCGATCAGCTCCTGGGCTCCCGTCTCGTCGAGGAGACCGTCCTCCAGGTCCCGCTGGAGGTAGATGTCGAGGAAGGTGGAGGTGCGGCCGAGTGACATCGCGGCGCCGTTCTGCTCCTTCACGGCGGCGAGATAGCCGAGGTAGAGCCACTGCACGGCCTCGTGAGCGGTGGCGGCGGGGCGGGAGACGTCACAGCCGTACGTCGCCGCCATCTGCGTCAGCTCGCCCAACGCCCGTATCTGTTCGGCGAGTTCCTCCCGATCCCGGATGACCTCGGTGGCCGAGGCACAGGCGTCGAGCATGGCCCGCTCGGCCTTCTTGGCCTCGATCAGACGGTCCGTGCCGTAGAGCGCCACGCGCCGGTAGTCGCCGATGATCCGGCCCCGGCCGTATGCGTCGGGCAGTCCGGTGATGACGCCGGCCCTGCGGGCGGCGCGCATCTCGGGGGTGTAGGCGTCGAAGACCCCGTCGTTGTGGGTCTTGCGGTAGGTACCGAAGACGCGGGTCACAAACGGGTCGGGCTCGTAGCCGTACGCCCTGAGACCGTTCTCCACCATCCGCAGGCCGCCGTTCGGCATGATCGCGCGCTTGAGCGGGGCGTCGGTCTGGAGCCCCACGATCAGTTCGCGGTCGCGGTCGATCCAGCCGGGGGCGTGCGAGGTGATGGTGGACGGGGTGGCGGTGTCGACGGCGAGGACGCCCCGGCGCCGCTCCTGCGGGAACAGCGCGCTCACCTTCTCCCAGACACTGCGGGTACGGTCGGTGGCTCCGCACAGGAACGCGGAATCTCCTTCGTACGGGGTGTAGTTGGCCTGGATGAAGTCGCGCACGTCGACCTTCTGCCGGCCTTCGGCCGGGGGGACGCCCAGCTCGCTCTGCTCGCGCCAGCCGGTTCCCTCGAAGCCTCGCCAGGGATCCGCGGTCCGGTTGTCTGCTGTCACGGTGACGGTCATCGCCGGTCCCTCTCGTGCTCGTTCCTGCGTGCGTCGGTCCTGCACTCTCCATCCTGGTGCTCGGCCGTGGACACGGGGAGTGCCGACCAGGGCCACCGCCGGGGCCGTACGGCCCCGGCTCGTCGGCTGTAGGACCCTTACGGTGGCCGTTCTCAGGTGGCGGTGAGATCCGGCCGCACCAGCGTGCCCGACCTGCCGTGGACGATCTCGTACGCCGCGTCCAGGGCGCCGATCGCGGCCAGCCCGCCGGTGTGCTCGACGAACCGGGCGACGGCCTCGGCCTTCGGTCCCATCGAACCTTCCGGGAAACCACCGCCGCGCAGCTGCGCGGGCGTGGCGTCGAGCAGGGGGCGCTGGTCCGGGGTGCCGTAGCCCTCGTAGATGTTGGGCACGTCGGTGAGGATGAGCAGGAAGTCCGCCTTGAGGTCCTCGGCGAGCAGAGCCGCGGTGAGGTCCTTGTCGATGACTGCTTCCACCCCGGTCAGCGCGCCCGTGTCGCGGTCGGCGGTGACGGGGACGCCTCCGCCGCCGGCGCAGATCACGAGGACGCCTGAGCCGAGGAGGTCGTGGATGGTGTCGGTCTCCACGATCCGTTCCGGCACCGGGGAGGGCACGACCCTTCGCCAGCCCCCGGTGTCCTGAGCGATCTGCCAGCCCCTCTTGCGGGCGAGGGACTGGGCCACCTCCCGGGGGTGGACCTGGCCGACGAACTTCGTGGGCCGGCCGAACGCCGGGTCGTCGGACCTGACCAGGGTGTGGGTGACGAGGTTGGCGATCCGGCGGCCGGGCAGGGCGTTGTGCAGGGTGCAGGCGAGCAACGAGCCGATCATGCCCTGAGTCTGGGCACCGAGCAGGTGCAGCGGGTACGGAGCGCTCAGGGCGGGGTCGGTCGCGCTCTCCACGGCGAGCAGACCGATCTGGGGGCCGTTGCCGTGCGTGATGACCAGTTCGTGGTCGTGGGCGAGGGCGGCGAGGGCGGTGGCGACGCGGTCGATGTTGGTCTGCTGGACGGTGGCGTCGGGGCGTTCGCCACGGTGGAGCAGGGCGTTGCCGCCGAGGGCGACGACGATGCGCATGGCTTCAGTCCTCCAGGGTGGCGACGAGTACGGCCTTGATGGTGTGCAGCCGGTTCTCCGCCTGGTCGAAGACGATCGACGCCGGGGAGGAGAAGACGTCGTCGGTGACCTCAAGACCGTCCAGGCCGTAGGTGTCGAAGAGGTTCCGGCCGAGCCGGGTGCGGCGGTCGTGCAGGGCGGGCAGGCAGTGCATGAACTTCACGTCCGGATTCCCGGTCGCGGCCAGTGTCTTGTCGTTGACCTGGTAGGGCAGCAGCAGCTCGATGCGCTCCCGCCAGGTGTCGGCGGGTTCGCCCATCGACACCCACACGTCGGTGTGCAGGAAGTCGGCGTCCCGTACGGCGGTCTCGACGTCCTCGGTGACCAGGATCCGGGCTCCGCTGCGCTCGGCCGCGGCACGGCAGCGGGCGACGAGTGCGGGGTCGGGCCACAGGGCCTTCGGGGCGGCGATCCGCACATCCATCCCTAGCAGAGCGCCCATGGACAGCAGCGAGTTACCCATGTTGTTGCGGGCGTCGCCGAGGTAGCAGTAGGCGATGTCCGGAAGCGGCTTGGTGCTGTGCTCGTGCATGGTGAGGACGTCGCACAGGCTCTGGGTGGGGTGTGCGGTGTCGGTGAGGCCGTTGTAGACGGGAACCCCCGAGTGGGCGGCGAGTTCGGCGACCAGGGCCTGGTCGGAGCCGCGGTACTCGATGGCGTCGAACATGTGGCCGAGGACGCGGGCGGTGTCGGCGATGGACTCCTTGCCGCCGATGTGGGTGTCGCCGGGGCCGAGGTAGGTGGTGTGGGCACCCTGGTCGGCGGCGGCGACCTCGAAGGCGCAGCGGGTACGAGTGGAGGTTTTCTCGAAGATCAGCGCGAGGTTCCGGCCGGTGAGCCGGGGCTGCTCGCCACGGTCGCGCTTGGCGGTCTTCAGCTCGGCGGCGAGGTCGAGGAGGTGGTGGATCTCGCGGGCGGTGAAGTCGAGTTCGCTCAGGTAGGAGCGGCCTCGCAGGTCGACGGTCATGGTGGTGTTCCCTTGCTGGTCAGGCGACCGGGTCGCGTTCGATGGGGCAGCTCATGCAGCGCGGGCCGCCGCGCCCGCGGCCGAGTTCGGCGCCGGCGATGGTGACGATCTCGATGCCCTGCTTGCGGAGGTAGGTGTTGGTGGTGACGTTGCGCTCGTAGCCGACGACCACACCTGGGGCGACGGCGAGGAAGTTGCTGCCGTCGTCCCACTGCTCGCGCTCGGCACCCCGGATGTCCTGCGTCGCGGACAGCATCCGGACCTTGTCCAGGTCGAGGGCCTCGGCGAGGGCGGTGGGCAGGTCGGAGTTCGGGGTGACGTCGAAGCCGGTCTCGCGGCTGTCGCTGGGGCGCAGGGTCCATGAGCGCAGGGAGTCGGCGAGGCCCGGGTAGATGGTGAAGGCGTCGCGGTCGACCATGGTGAGCACGGTGTCGAGGTGCATATAGGCGCGGGCGGCGGGGAGTTGGACGGCGATCAGCCGGTTCGCGGTACCCGTTCGGAACAGCTTGGCGGCGAGGTTCTCCACGGCCTGGGCGGTGGTGCGCTCGCCCATGCCGACCATGACGGCCCTGTTGTCGAGACCGCCGAGAACATGGACGTCGCCGCCCTCCAGGGTGCCGACCGCGCCGTCCAGGAGCGGTTCGGTGGCGGCGCCGGCGAACATCGGGTGGAAGCGGTAGATGGCTTCGGCGTGCAGGCTCTCGCGCCGCCGGGCCGGCTTGGCCATGGGGTTGACCGACAGGCGGTCGTACAGCCAGCAGGAGTTGTCCCGCGGGAAGAGGTGGTTGGGCAGCGGGGTGAGCGCGAAGTCGTTCGCGCCGAGCGCGTTCCACACCAGGCTGTGCGGGCTGGCCAGCGGCAGGTCGCTCTTGAGGATCCCGCCGATCAGATATCCGGCGAGGGTCTCCCCGTCGAGCTCGGCGCACAGCTCGCGGACCGGGTCGATGAGGGCCGGGCCGACGCCGGCGGGGGTGACGACCCGCTCCAGCAGCCAGTCGCGGGCCTCGGGGACGGTCAGGGTCTGGGCGAGCAGGTCGGCGAAGTAGTGGACGCGGGCGCCGTGGTCGCGCAGGACCTGGGCGAAGGCGTCGTGCTCCTCGCGGGCACGCTTGGCCCACAGGATGTCGTCGAAGAGCAGCGCGTCGACGTTGCGCGGGGTGAGGCGGGCGAGTTCGAGGCCGGGGCGGTGCAGGATGACCTGGCGCAGGGGGCCGACCTCGGAGTCGACGTGGAAGGTGTTCATGACGTGGGCTTTCTGCTGGTGTGGGCGGGGGAATCAGTCGTGGAGGTGGGACTCGCCGCGCTTGGGGCGGCCGTCGATGCGGTTCGTGGGCAGGCTGCGCGAGAGGCGTGGGGCGGGCGGAGGTGTCTCCGGGGCGCGCTTCTCCTGGGGCGGGACCGTGGACGCTCGCGCAGCTGTGGCCGGCTCGCCGTAGCTGCCCTGGCCACGCTTGAGCCAGACGTAGACCGGGACGCCCAGCAGCAGGACGAACAGGCCGTAGTAGACGGTCTGGTAGCCGCTGCCCTGGATCGACCAGTAGGAGAAGACGAGCGCGAGGGCGGCGACGGTGACATCGCGGGCCAGCCGGCGGGGGCTGAGGCTCTCCCGGCCGCGCACCAGCAGCCAGTACAGCTGGGCGGCGGCCGAGAACAGGTACGGGATCACCGCGGTCAGCACGCTCAGCAGCACGATCTTGGTGAAGACGTCCTCGAAGCGGGTGTAGCTGAACACGGTGATCAGTGACGCCAGCACGGTCGAGGCGACGATCCCGAAGACGGGCACACCGCTCTCGCCGCGCAGCCGGGCGAAGGCGCCGGGGAAGAGACCGTCGCGGGCGGCGGCGTACGGCATTTCGGCGCACAGCATGGTCCAGCCGTTGAGGGCGCCGATGCCGGAGATGATGGCGGCGACCGCGACGAGGTCACCGGCCCAGGTGCCGCCGAAGATGTTGTTCGCGGCGTCGGTGAACGGCGCGGTGGAGTCGCCGAGCCTGCCGTGCGAGACGGTGCCGAAGACTGCGAGGGTGCCCAGGATGTAGATGACGGCGCAGACCAGGGTGCCGTAGACCGTGGCCCGGGGGACGTTGCGCCCCGGCTCACGCACCCGGCCGGCGACCACGGAGGCGGCCTCCAGCCCGAGGTAGCTGAACAGGGCGATGGCGGCCGCGGCCGAGATCGCGCCCAGGGCCGACTGCCCGCTGGCGTTGAAGGAACCGAAGTTGTCCGGGTCGATGAAGAGCAGCCCGACGGTGGCCATGAAGACCAGCGGAACGAACTTCAGCACTGTGGTGACCACCTGGAAGGCGCCGATGTTGCGCACTCCGGTGAGGTTGATCACGGCGGGGATCCACAGCCCGGTCAGCGCGAGGAGCACCGAGAGCCACTTGTTGTGACCGGTGTTGACGAAGACCTCGACGTAGCCGACCCAGGCCACCACGATCGCGGCGTTGCCGGCCCACGCGGTGATCCAGTACGACCAGGCGTTGAGGAACCCGGCGAACTCACCGAAGGCGTCCCGGGCGTAGACGTACGGCCCGCCGCTCGACGGCACCCGCTTCGACAGGGCGCCGAGGGTCATCGCCAGCGCGAGCGCGCCGAGCGTCACGACGACGAACGCCACGAGCGAGATGGGGCCGTAGGGGGCGAGCGCGGAGGGCAGGGCGAAGACTCCGGTGCCGACGATGCTGCCGATGACGAGCGCGGAGGCGGCGGGAAGACCGAGGGCCGCTCTGGGCTCCGCGGATTCCCCGCTCCTGGGTGTCCTGGGCATGGCTGTGCTCCTTGTACGGGTCGCTTCCGGTGAGCCGATCCGCTGACGATCCTTCGGCGCGGCGGCTGGAAGCAGCAGCGGCCACAAGTCCCGCGGGGAGCCCGTTGGTCCCGACACCGTGCGGGCCGGCCGGCCCTGTGCGCTCAATTCCCGTGTGATCGGGCCCCGGTGGGCGGTGGGCTCCGGTGGGCGAGGGGCCCTCGGAGAACGTGAGGTTCCGGCGGACGTGCTGCCACTGTCGCGCGGATATGTCGCGCTACCGTCGTCCGGCCACCCTCCTCACCCCATGGCAACGGCGCGGAGGGCGGAGGCGAACTCGCCAAGGGCACCGCCGCGTTCGCGAACTCGACCGGTGGTGTGCCGATCCTCGGCCTTCAGGACGCCCGCAGCACGTCGGTTCCCGTGCCCGCCGCGGCGCTCCCGCTCACGGAACGAGAACATCGGCATGAACAACTGTTGGAAGCCACCAGCGCCCAGCGATCGGATTCCGCACGTGCTTCCACCTCGATGACGAGGTGGCCGAGCTCCTGGTTCACGGGGTCGGCGTACCAGGTGAAATTATCTTCTTCGACTCCAGCCCGGGGTCGTAGGGGCCCGCCTGGCCCACCACTCTCTTGAAGTCCACCCACTGGGGCTCCGGCATGCACTTTATGGCCCCGGGCCGCCGTTGGGTGGGCAAGGTGAGGATCCTGACGCGACTGTCGACGCCGGTCATGACGAGCAAGTTCGCGGGCGTTTGATCCGGCGGCAGGTGTTTCGATCCGCGACCGGTCACGTCCGTTCGGATCGTCTCGGCCGGCAAAACGGACGGAACGTACCAGGCGGCGGCGGACCACTGCCCGCCTCGACACCCAGGTCCCGGGTCACACCCCCTGGCTGCTCAACTGGTCTTGCGCCCCCACTGCGGTGCCACCTGATCCCACTCGACACCCCACTGCTCGGTGGCCCGCCGTTCGATCCCCAGACGCGTCAGGCGGCCGCCGGCCAGGACCAACAGCCCGCCCACCAAGCCGATTCCCGCGCCCGTCAGACCGGCACGCGCGGCCGCCTCGGCCGAGCTGATCGGCCCGGACACCAGGTGCCCCCCGCCATCGGTCCACGCCGTGACCGCCGTGCCGACGACGGTGTCGGCCTTCACACTCGTCTCTCCGGTCCGTACGGTGCCGTCGGTATCCGTCCACCGCACCTCGGCCCTCACCTGGTCGTACCTCATGCCGGTGGCCACGTCCCGGGTGCCGCTCGCCGGGTAACTCACCATCAGGGCGGACACGGGCTTCCGCGCCGCCCGGTCGCGCTGTACGACGTCATCCACGGCAACCGCCGTCAGAGAACCGGCAACGGCTCCGCCGACGATCGCTGCCGCCCAGGTGCCCAGCACAACCCACGCCTCGACCACATCACTGTGCCGCCGCAACGGACTGCTCCGCCACCGCCAGCCCCGGACCTTCGTGCGCTTCTTCTTCCACATCGGTCACTCCCCCTCCTGAGCACCGCGAACCCGCTGCCGCGAACCTGAGTACCGCAAGAAAGTCCCACCGGTCGCCACCTGGCGGCAGAGGCCGTCGGGCAGTGACCCTGGGGCCGGTGAGGGCGCGATTCGAAGTCGGGCAGGGCCGGTCGGCCCTGGTGCTTCCGGGCCCGGCGAACAACGATCGTCGTCACGGGCAGCCCGCAGTCTGTCCGCCACCGGGGAACAAGCGGTCGTCATGAGTGGAACGGGCGCCTTCACGTCGTTCGAGCTTCTGCCCTCCGGTCGACACCCAGGCGTATCCAATCTTGATTTCGGTGCGGACGAGCGGCTCTGCGACGAGGAGGTCCGGTTCATGGCCGGTTCGGGATGTGCGTCCGGTGACGCGGAACGAGGGTGCCCGTAGCTGTCAACCCTGACGATCGGCAAGGTACGGTGTTGACGTTCGGCTCGGGTTCCCAACTGTTCCCGCTTCTACGTTCGGGCCTCATGGAACGGGAACCGCGAATGAAAGTCCGAACCGGTCGGCTGCTCAGCGCATTGGCCGTCCTGGGCGTGGGAGCAGGAGTCGTCACTTGGCTGTCCCCTGGTGGGCTGGGCGAGGCTGGTGCTGTCGAGGTCACGGGTGGAGCTTCGGCGTCCGCGTACCGGTCGGTGGCCGGGGCGGTGGCGGATGCACCGTCGTGGCTGGGCCCTCTCCTGGAAGTGGCCACCGAGGGCACTCTGGTGATCCTCGGAATGTTGCTGGTCTGGATGTGGTGGACGGCAATTCGCCGCAAAGACGCACGGGAGGTCGCCGGATCCGTCCTGACCGGTCTCGGGACCGTCGCGGCCTATGCGGTGAGCGAAGCGGTGAAGCTCGTCGTGGACGAGGAGCGTCCTTGCCGTGCGTTACGCGCAGGCGCCGATTCTGTCGCGGAATGCCCCGGAGTTGGGGACTGGTCGTTTCCGAGCAACCACGCCACCCTGGCCGCCGGGTTGGCCGTCGGTCTCGCCGTGCTGCGGCCCCGCCTCGCCGCGATCACGCTGCCGATGGCCGGGGCCGCTGCGCTGCTGCGCATGCTGGTGGGGGTTCATTACCCGCACGATGTGCTCGCCGGCGCGATGCTCGGCGGCGCTGTCGTGGCGGCGGTGCTCTTCGCATTCATGCCCCTTGCTCAGGGGGCGGCATCACGGCTGGGAAGGTTGAGGCGGAATGATCCCGGCCTCGTGGGCCACCACCGCGGCAGCGGCCCGGTTGTCGACGCCCAGCCTCGCCAGGATGGAACTCACGTGGGCTTTGACCGTTCCCTCCACCACATGGAGCCGCCGGGCGATCTGCCCGTTGGACAGGCCGCTTCCGAGAAAGGCCAGTACCTCTCTCTCCCGGGCGGTGAGGGCGGCGACCCGGTGGCGGGCGGCGGAGCGCCGACCGGCCAGGGTGCCCGCCCCCGTCGCGGCGAGGTGCGCGATGACCCGGGCCGCGACTTTCGGTGACAGGTAGGCGGCGCCTTCGGCCACCGCACGGACTCCGGTGATCAGTTCCTCGGGCTCGCCCGACTTGATCAGGAAGCCTGCTGCGCCACCGCCGAGCGCCTGAAGGATGTAGTCGTCCTCGCCGAAGGTCGTCAGCATGACGATGCTCGTGGTCGGCACGGTGTTGCGGATTTCCGCGGCGGCGTCGATGCCGTTGATTCCCGGCATACGGATATCGAGTACGGCCACCGCGGGACGATGGCGTTGGACCAGCTCCACAGCGTCGCGCCCGTCGACGGCCTCGGCGACGACTTCGATGTCCGGATCCGTGGCAAGAACGGCGCGCACCCCCGCACGGATCATCGGCTCGTCATCGGCGATGAGCACCCGGATCATCGAACGCTCACGGGGTGATCGTGTCCAGGGACACCAGGGTGTCCTTCCGGAAGCAGAGCTGGTATGCATCGCCGGACCGGTCGTCGAACCGGTCGCCCGTCATCGCGTAGTACTCGCACGTTATGCCGTCTCCCGTCGGCTCGGCAGTCTGCGGTCGATAGTCCGTCTGCCGGTCCGGCAGGAAACGCTCCACCTCGGAACGATCCTGCCCCACATGCAGGCGGGCATAGTCGCGTGGGTCCAGGACCGACTGTGACGCCGACAGCATCTCCCAGCCCGTGAGAGCTCCGCTCAGCAAAGCTCCCGTCACGAGGGGCACCATGACCGCGGCGACCAGGGCCCGGCCGACCCGGCGCCGAGCGCGGCGATGTTCCTGCGGCAACTCGTAACCGCGAGAGGCTGGGGGCGCGAGCGGCGATGGCGGCGGCGAGGGTGTGTGCGGGATACGCGCGACGACTGCGTAGCCTCCGTCGCGCGGGCCGTGGTCGAACGAACCGCCGGCCAACCTCATACGCTCTTCGAGACCGATAAGGCCACGCCCTCCACTCCGAGGCCGAGGCCGCTGGTTGGCCGCAGACGATGGCGGGCCGTTCTCCACGACAACCTTTGTTTCTGAGGCCGTATGCGTCACGTGGACAGTCGCGGTCGCGCCGGACGCGTGCTTGGCAACGTTGGTCAGAGCTTCCTGCACGACCCGGTGAGCCGCCCGTTTGACCACGGGCGGCACGTCGTCCGCCTCGCCGTCGATGCGCAACTCCACCGTGAGGCCGGCCGCGGAAGCCTCGGAGGTCAGACTCGTGAGGCTGGAGTTCTTGGGGTCCATCGGCGTTGTGCCGGTCTCCTCACGCAGGACTCCGATCACCTCGCCGAGACGCTCCACCGCGGCCGCGACTCTGGCTCGGATGTCCCCGGCAGCCCTTTGGTGGTGCTCTTCGAGGTCCGGCGCGAGTTTGAGTGCGCCGGCCGACAGGGCGATCAGACTGAGGTCATGGCCGAGGACGTCGTGCATGTCCTGGGCGATACGTGCCCGCTCGCGCAGCCGGGCTTGATCAGCAATCAGTTGCTGCTCGCGGTGCAGCTGATCGGCACGCTCCCATCCGGCCCGGACAAGCTGCTGATACTGGCACCAGAACCTGCCCGCGAACCAGGGCAGCATCGTGGCGGCAACCACCACTGTCACCAACCGGCCGGCCAGAGGGAGCCAAGCAGGAACGACGGACAAGGCCACCACACTGACCGCGAGAATCGCGACCAGGGCGAGCGCTGTCGGCGCCGTCCGTCCAGGCCGTCGTCCTGCCAGGAACGCGGCGACGGCAGTCAGGACAGCCCACCACAGGTTCATCACGCTCAGACCGGCAGCCACCGCGGTAGCCGCTGTGAGCATGATCCCAGGATCAAGTACCCGCCGTAAAAGAGCGGTTACGGTCGCAGTCTCACCGTTGATCATTGTGCTGTCCACGGAGGTGACGGTACGGACTTCGGGCGCCGTCCGACCACTGCCGAAAGTCCAATCTGCGCCGGTGACCGGCGAACACTGAGCGCCGAAGCATGCCCACTTCGTGCAGGGCTTGCCAGCTCAACGACCGACCAGACACGCGGATTCAGCGGGTCCACATCGCGGGCACCAGCTCGGCATCAATCTCGCGGGGCAGCAGCGGCCGGTCCTCGACCCGGCGCCGCGAGAGCGCGGGCAGGCGGCGCACCGCCTTCAAAATGCGCCGCCCGGCCTGGGCCG
Organism: Streptomyces sp. NPDC004752; assembly: GCF_053601275.1. Lineage (NCBI taxonomy): Bacteria > Bacillati > Actinomycetota > Actinomycetes > Kitasatosporales > Streptomycetaceae > Streptomyces > Streptomyces sp. NPDC004752. Next base: position 22,083 of record NZ_JBSGBN010000028.1, read on the forward strand.
CGCCGAGCGCGTCCGACTCGCCCAGCAGGGAGAGGAAGGGGCGCACGGTGTTGTAGCGCAGGGACGGCTTCTCACGCATTGCCGCCTCGGCCGAGCCGTCGTCCTCGGGCACCAGGGCCTCGACGGTCGCGACCGCCCCCGCCACCGCCGTACGCGGCACGGCCTCCTCGACTGCCGCCCACAGCGCGGCCACGTCCAGGTCCGCGTCGTGCTCGGCGACCGAGTCCAGCTACTCGGTGAGGACCTTCGACGTTTTCGCCAGGATGCGCACCGCCTCTCCAACTGCGGCAGAATCGGCAGCCGTTCCCCATCCGACGCCCGCCGGGCTGGACTGATCAGCCGGTTCGCCATCAGTACTGCGAACGGGTCCAGCGCGTCGTCAACCGCCTCCGCCTCCAACTGACGCGGACAGATTCACCCGGCCCAACGCGAACGCGGAGATCTCTTCCACCTGCTGCATGGCCCGCACCATCGCCGTGCCCGTCGACTTCGTCGGCGGGGTACGCAGCCGCTCCAGCTCTGAGACCCGCTTGCCCTCCGGCACCACCAGCAGCTCGGCCAGCACCGACGCGTGGGCGGGATCGGCCTGGTGCGCGGCTCGGGCCACCGCTTCATACAACCGCCACTCCGCCGCCGTGCGGGCCTCCGACACCTGTCGGGCCGGTACCGAGATGCCTGGCAGCAGCACCCTGTTCTTGCGTAGCCACGTCACTGCGTCGTTGAACAGCGCCACCGGCCCCTCGGCGTGCGTCCAGGCCCGCCCGTACAGGGAGCCACGAAACTCCCGGCCCCACTTTCGGTCGGTGAAGTCGCGGTAGTTGAACCGCTGCTGGGTCCCCTGTGCGTGCTCGTACGGCGTCCTGCGCCGCTCCGGGTACCGCTTCACCGCTTCACGCACGAGGCGTCCTCGGTACCGAACTGCTCGGCCAGGTACTCCGCGACCTCCCACGGCACCGCGAGCGAGTCTGTACCGAGGAAGCGGCCGATGTAGCGGACCGTGCAGATCTGTGTAGGGCGGTCGGCGGCCACACCGCGGTGACCGCACTTCGCAGGAGCCCGCTTCAGCGCCCCGCTCGCGCGGAGACCAGGGCCACCGCTTCGTCGACGTCGTCTGTCACGTGCAGGAGGGCGAGGTCCGCCTCGGCGGCCTTGCCCTGTGTGATGACCGTGCTCCTGAGCCAGTCGACAAGACCGCCCCAGTAGGCGCTGCCGAGCAGGACGATGGGGAATCGGGTGACCTTTCGGGTCTGGACCAGCGTGAGCGCCTCGAACAGTTCATCGAGGGTGCCCACTCCGCCCGGGAGGACCACAAACCCCTGGGCGTATTTCACGAACATCACCTTGCGGACGAAGAAGTACCGGAAGTCGACGCCGATGTCGACGTAGGGGTTCAGCCCGTCCTCGAAGGGCAGCTCGATTCCGAGTCCCACCGAGGTGCCGCCGGCCTCGCGGGCTCCTTTGTTGGCTGCTTCCATGGCGCCCGGCCCGCCGCCTGTGATCACGGCGAACCCCGCATCGGCCAGGCCCTTGCCCAGGCGGATTCCGGCATCGTGTTCGGGGGAGCCGACCGGAGTCCGTGCCGAGCCGAACACACCGATGGCGGGCGGGAGTTCGGCGAGCGCACCGAAGCCCTCGACGAATTCGGCCTGGATGCGCATGATCCGCCAGGGGTCGGTGTGTATCCAGTCGCCGGGGGCTCTGTCGTCGAGCAACCGCTGGTCGGCGGTACTGCCCTGGGTTCGCCGTTGTCCGGGAGTGGCCGGGTCCAGGCCCGGTCGGGTGTTGTGCATCGCTGCTTCTTTCGGCGTGGGTCCGAGCGGTGCTCGGGGATCGGTTGTCAAGGGTGGAAGGGGCCGTGGCCGAAGAGGGTGCTCCCCTGCCGTTCCCGGCCGGGGAGGCTGTCACGACGCCGGGTCCCGGTGTGCCGAGGCGGCGGCGCCTGCTGCCGCCCCGGCGTTCCGGTGGCGACGGGCACCTCGGGACGGTGGCATCGGGCACCTCGGGACGGTGGCGACGGGCACCTCGGGACGGTGGACGGACCGGTGCGGGTCACGCCCGCGTCTCCGGCACCGGTGGCGCGTCCGGGGCGATCTCGAACGCCGCGGCCACGAGCTGCTGGGTGTAGGGGTGTCGGGGGCTGCTGAGCAGCTGGTCCGTCTCACCGCTCTCGACGATCTTCCCGTCCTTCAGCACGATGATCCGGTCGCAGAGGCCGTCGATGGTTCGCAGGTCGTGGCTGACGACGCAGAACACCCGGTCGGGGCCACGGCAGGCGTCGTTCAGCAGCTTGACGATCTGCTGTTGGACGAGGAGGTCCAGTGCCGAGGTGGGTTCGTCGGCGATGAGGATGGACGGGCTGAGCAGCAGCGCGCGGGCGATGATGACCCGCTGCTGCTGACCGCCGGAGAGCTGTCCCGGGCGTTTGCCCCGATGCTCGGCGAGCAGTCCGACGCGGGTGAGGCTGTCCTCGACGAGCCGGTCGCGTTCGGTCCGGTCCACGGCGAGGTGGTGGGCGTCGATGACTTCCGTCAGGTGACGTCCGATCGTGACGCGGGGGTTGAGCGCGCCGCCGGCATGTTGCGGAACGAGTTGCAGCTGACGTCGTTTGTCCCGCCACGGGCGGCCGCCGCGGGGCAGGGGTTCGCCGTTGACGAGGACCGTGCCTTCGGTGGGATGCTCGAGCCCGGTGAGTATGCGAGCGAGAGTTGATTTCCCGGAGCCGGACTCGCCGACGATGCCGACGCTCTCGCCGGTCTCGATGGTGACGTCGACTCCGTCGAGAGCGACGGTCCGGGCCCGCTGCTTCCGTCCGTAGAGGTGGCGCAGTCCTCGTGCTTCGATGGTCGGCATCAGCGGGTCTCCGTTCCTTGTCGCGTGGGTCGTGTCCGGCGGGGCAGGGCGCCGATGAGTTGCCGGGTGTACGCGTGTCGCGGCTTGGTGAAGACCTGCTCCATGTCTCCCTGCTCGACGAGTTCGCCCTGGTGGAGCACGGCGATCTGGTCGGCGATCTGCGCGGCCAGGGTGAGGTCGTGGGTGATGAGCAGCATGCCGGTGCCGTCGTCGACGGTGAGGCGTCGCAGGAGCGTGGCGATGCGCTGCTGTGTGCTCGTGTCGAGTGCGGATGTGGGTTCGTCGGCGATCAGGATGGACGGGTTCGCCGCCAGCACCGTCGCGAGGAGCACGCGCTGGGCGAGTCCTCCGGAGAGTTCGTGGGGGTAGCGGCGGGCATAGCGTTCGATGTCCGGTACTTCCGCGCGGCTGAGATATCCGGCGACGGCCGCCTTTCTGTCGGCCCGTGGCATTCCCCGTGCCCGGAGTGCCTCTTCGATCTGCCAGGAGACCCGCCGGAGCGGGTTCAGTGCGGCGGAGGCGTCCTGAAACATGTATCCGACTCTGCCGCGCGGTTGGAGGTCGCCCGTGACGGTCATCGACTTCGGGAGCAGTCCGGCGACCGTCTTCGCGAGGGTGGTCTTACCGGAGCCCGACTCCCCCACGACGGCGACGCAGCGGCCCGGCTGGAGCGAGAGCGAGATGTCCCGGAGGAGTGTGCGGGGCTTACCGGCGGGCGGGGTGACGGTCACGGTGAGGTTGTGGACGGTGAGGAGGGGGTCGTCACAGGGCACGGCGGATGGTCCAGTCCTGGAGTCGGTCGCCGAGGACGCCGACGGCGAGGCTGATGAGGAAGATGCTGACGCCGGGAAGCACCACGACCCACCATGCTGTGGCGAGGTACTGCTCACCGCTGCCGACCATCTGGCCGAGGCTGGTGTCCGGTGGCCGGATTCCGAGCCCGAGGAAGGACAGCGCACTCTCGATGAGGATCTTCGCGGGGAAGACGAGGGTCAGCTGTACCGCCAGGGGTGCGAGGAGTGCCGGCAGGAGATGGTGGCGGATGGTGACCCAGCGGGAGACGCCGAGGTTGAGTGTAGAGGCGACATAGCCGCTGCGCCGGACCGCCATGGTCTCGGCACGGATGACGCGGGCGATCCTCTCCCACCCTTCGAGGGCGAGGACGATGATGAGGACCGCGGGGGAACCGCCGAAGAAGACGATGGCGCCCAGGGCGAGGATGAATGCGGGGACCGACGACTGGAGGTCGATGAAGAAGCAGACGACGGTGTCGACGACTCCCCCGAACCATCCGGCCGCGGCGCCCAGCAGGACGCCGATGAGGCCGGACAGCACGGTTGCGCTGATGGCGATCAGGACGCTGGTGCGGGTGGCGTGGAGCAGTTGACTCAGGACGTCCCGGCCGAGTTGGTCGGTGCCCAGGAGGTGGTCTGCGGACGGCGGGAGGAGACGCTGGGTGATGGCGACCGATTCGAGCGGTTGCGAGGCGATGAGGGAGCCGAGCACCGTGACGAAGAGGGTCAGGGCCAGGATGGCGAGGGCCAGGATCAGTGACCAGGCGGGGCGTCGCCGGCGGCGTTTCCAGGAGGAGGCGGCAGCAAGGGCCACGGTCAGGTCCTCCTGAGTCTGGGGTCGACGAGCCGGTATGCGAGGTCGGTCAAGGCATGTGCGATGACGACGCTGACGGTGATGAGGACGACGATGCACTGGACGACGGCGTAGTCGTTCTGCTCGCTGGCCTGGACGAAGAGGGAACCGACGCCGGGCCAGCTGAACAGCACCTCGATGACACTGGATCCGGCGACGAGGTAGGCCAACTCGAAGCCGATGACCGTGAGGATCGGCCGCGCCGCGTTCGGCAGGGCGTGGGCGAAAAGCCTGCGCCGGGGGCTGACGTGGATGGCCGCGGCGTGCGCCAGGCAGGGCAGGACGAGCGCGTCGGCCATCGCGGACCGGGTGACTCGGGTGAGCATCGCGGTCGGCGGCAGCGCCATGGCGATGACGGGCATCACCGCGGCACCGGGCGCAGTGTCTCCGACCGTGGGGAGCCAGCGCAGTTGTACGCCCAGGACCAGCATCAGGACCACGCCGAGCAGGAAGTTCGGCAGGGCCACGAAACCGATGGCCGTGGAATTGATCGCGCGGTCGAGCCGCCCCTCGGCTCGGGCCGCTGCGAGGATGCCGAGCACAAGGCCGAGGAGAGTGGACAGCACAAACGCGGGGATCGCGAGCCGCAGAGTGGCGGGGATGCGCTCAAGGACGATGTCGAGGGCTCCGTCGGCGTCGAAGTAGGACGCGCCGAAGTCTCCGCGGAGGAGCCCGCCGAGGTAGTCGAGGTACTGCTGCCACAGTGGTGCGTCCAGGCCGAAAGCCTTGCGGTAGTGCTCGATCACCTCCGGGGGCGAGTCCTGCGGTACGACCGAGCGGACCGGGTCTCCCGTGAGCCGGACGACGCAGAAGATGAGGGTGACCACGATGAGGATCGCCGCGAGGCTCCGGAGCAGCCGGACGGCGACTGCTCGGGCGATCATCAGGTCACGCTCCTGATGCCGAGATCGGCTTCCTGGAGCAGGCGGACGCGCACGGCGTCGCCGGACAGCCGGTACTCGACGATTCCGTTGCAGCGCAGCCCCAGGCTCATGGACGCCTTGCCGACGGGGAGGGGTCCTACGGCGGGGGCGCCGACGAGCAGGGCGCCCTTGCTGAGGAGAACGACGTGTTCGTGGAGGTGGCCGGAACCGATCAGCTTGACGGTTCCCGATTCCGCCAGCTTGGCCAGGCGGGCGCGTGACTTCAGCCCGATGGCCTTGTTGACGAAGAGGTCCTCGTCTAGGGAGTTGATGGACGGCGGCTTGTGCATGAACAGCCCGACCGGGCGGCCGGCGGACTCCCTGACACGTTCATCCAGCCAGTCCCACTGCTCGGCTTCCTCCGCAGCGAGATGGTTGTCGAAGAGAAGTGAGTTCAGACCGATCATCTGCCAGTCGCCGATGGTGAGCGACCACCGGTCGGTTCCGAAGTGGTGCCGAAAGCGGGCCAGCCGTTCCTCGGTGATCAGGCCGTGGTAGGGGTCGGGGTCACTGTCCCCGATGTCGTGGTTTCCCGGGACGATCCGCCACGGTGTGGTGAGCCGACGCAGTTGGAAGGCGGCGAACTCGTAGTCCCGCTCGTTGTCCGGTTCGTTGTGGATGACGTCGCCCGTGTGGATGACGAGATCGGGGCGGGCCTTCTCGACGTAGCGTACGACCGCCGTCCACATGTCGGTGCCCGCTTTGAAGTCGGGGGACATGTGTGTGTCCGAGACGTGCAGGATCGTTGTCTGGTTGGAGAGGTTCACGGCTCAGCTTTCGGGAACGGGGGCGAAGCGCATCCAGTAGCGCGGGTCGGGTGTGAAGTCGACGCCGTCAGCAAGACCGTTGATCTCCACCGGCTGCCAGAGGCTGATGCTCGGGACCTCTGTCGTCCAGAGCTTGGTGAGGGTGTCGAACGCCTTCTTGCGTTCGGGCCGGCTCGTGCTCGTGCTGAGGGTGTTCGCGGCCGAGGTCATCCGGTCGGTCGGGGTGAAGCGGCCCGACTGCACGTAGTTGGCGCTCGGGCACACCCAGTCGAGACAGATCGGCGATACGGGGTCGCTCAGGAGAATGTTGCTGGAGGTGGGGTAGACCTGGAGCTTGTCGTAGTCGAGCAGCGTGTAGTTGGCGACCGGATCGAGTTTCACGTTGAGTCCGGCCTGCTTCCACATGGGCAGCATCGCCTGCAGGGCCTGATCCATGTTCGTGTAGTAGCCGGTGATGTACTGCAGGAGTATCTGCCGGCCGTCGTATCCGGCCTTGGCCAGCAGTGCTTTCGCCTTGGCCAGGTCCTGGCCGGTGACCGGGACGGCACTGTCGTAGAAGTCCTTGTACAGGGGCAGGTTGAAGCCGTCGTGTACGGACACCTCGCCGTTCCACAACGAATCCGCGATGCTCTTGCGGTCGATCGCCAGCTCCATCGCCTGCCGTACCAGCGGGTCGCTGGTCGCCTCGCCGGCCTGGTTGGTCGTGAAGGCCAGTCCGACCATGTTGTCGACCTGTGTGGACACGATCCGCTGGCCGTTTGCCTTGACGCGGTCGCTCTGGTCCGGCGGGATCGCGGTCGCGATGCTGTACTGGCCCGTAGCGAGACCCGACACTCGGGCCGTGACGTCAGCGACCTGGTCGAAGGTGACCTTCTCGTAGGTGGGCTTGGGACCCCAGTAGTCCTTGTTGGCGGTCAGGGCGGCGCTCCGCCCCGGCTTGATGGACTGCACCTTGTAGGGTCCGGTCCCGATCGGGCGCACCCCGAACTTCTCTTCGCCCACCTTCAGCAGGTATGCCTTCGGAACGACGAATCCGATCGGCGAGGCCAGCCGGTCCAGCACCGTGGGGTCGGGCCGGCTCGTGGTGATCCTCACGGTGTTCTCGTCCTTGACCTTCACGTCGGAGAACGTGCCGGCGAGAGTCGTCGGCTCCATGGCGTCCGGGCCCCACAGCCGCTTGGCCGAGAGCGTGAAGGCGACATCTTCCGCAGTCATCGTTGTCCCGTCCTGGAACTTGACCCCCGAGCGGACGGTGATGTCGGTGACGGTGGGACTGACCTTCGTCCACTTGGTCGCCAGACCGGGGCTCAGTTTGTTCGTCTTCGGGTCCCGGAAGATCAGCGGGTCGAAGATGTTGCTCGTGACACGGAGGTTGATGTTGGACTGATTCGACGCGTTGAACGGCGGCGAGATGGCCGGCACGGCGACGGTGAGGTTCTTCGGCGCGGATGTCGCCTCGTCCGTGTCGGTGCCCGCACACGCGGTCAGGACGGCTGGCAGCAGCGTCGCCAGGGCGATGACGGGCAGGGCGCGGCAAGTCGATCGTTCTAGAATCACGGAGAAATCCCTGTGGGTGCGGTCCAAATCCGCAGGAAGCGTAAGCAATGGGCCGATGTCCAGTGGAGTCTGAATTGGTCTCTTCGCGTCCTGTTAACCCGAACGAGATGCCGCTCCTGCTGGGTGAGTGGCGCAACGGTGCAGGCTCGCTCGCGGAGCGCCTCGCCCACGCCATCGAGCAGGCCATCGAGCGAGGTGAGCTGCTGGAGGGCTGGCTGCTGCCCTCGGAACGGAAACTCGCGGCGGTACTGGACATCAGCCGGAGCACGACGGTGCGCGGCATGGAACTGCTCGCCGAGCGCAGCGTCGTCCGCCGGGTGCACGGCGCGGGCACCTATGTGGCGGGGCCGGCCAAGGCGCCGAACCGGACGGCCATGCCTCCGGGCCTGCGCGGAAAATTCCGGCTGGGGACTTCCACCGAGCCGGGCATCGCCTACGCCACTCCCCCGTCTCCCAAGTCCCTTCCCACCGAGGCGCTCACCCTCACCGCGGACGAGCTGCTGGACCTGCACCCAAGCGGTGCTGGCAGCGGCTACGCCATCGCCGGCCTCGACATCACCCGCACGGCCATCTCGGACTCGCTCAGCCGGCATGGTCTGCCCACCATGGCCGAGGCCCTCGTCGTGACGACAGGTGCGACCCAGTCGCTGTCACTGGTGTTCGAGATGCTGCTCGTCCCCGGTGACGTCGTCATCGTCGACTCACCGGCCTACCCGACCACCCTGGACCTGCTGCGGCGCATGGGTGTGCGGATCGTGCCGGTTCGCACCGGTGACGCCGCAGTGGGCACCGATGCCGTGGTCCGTGTCGCGAGGAAGACCCAGGCGAAAATGGTCGTCGCCATGGCCACCTGCAACGTCGCCACCGGGTACAGCATGACCGACACCCAGCGGGCCGCGCTGGTCCAGATCGCGCAGAGCGGCGTGCTCGTGGTCGACGACCGCACGCTCGCCGACTACCACCCGGCTCCGGAGCCGACCGCCCTGGCCGCGCTGAGGGACCACAAGAACATCATCACGGTCGGATCGTTCAACAAGATCTACTGGGGCGGCCTGAGAATGGGCTGGGTCCGGGTGCAACGGAACCTGGTCGAAGCACTCATCCGCGTCAAAGCCGGGGCCGACTCGGGATCTTCCGTACCCAGCCAGATGATGTTGGCCAAGTTGCTGCCCCATCACGACGCCATCGTGGCGCACCGGCAGGCGGAGGTGGAGCGCCGGACCCTCATCGCCTCGGCGTTCATCCGCAACGAGCTTCCCGACTGGCGCATCGAGGGCACAGGGATCGGCCCGTCCCAGTGGATCCGTCTGCCGGTGCGCGACACGGCCGAGTTCGTCGCATTCGCCTACGAACGGGGCACTGCCGTGGGGTACGGCGGTATGTACCGCAGCGACGGCCGTCCGTCCGCACACCTGAGAGTGACACTCACCTCGGACGAGCACCACATCACCACGGCGCTCGAAAACCTCCGGGACGCCTGGTCAGACTTCCCCGCCGGCCGCGGTCGCCGCCGCCGCTAGCGGAAAACGTTCCAGCACCTGGTAGCCGTTGGCGCTCAGGAAGAGACACACCTCGTCGACCGGCCAACCGCCCGTCAACGCGCTCCCGACCACCGCCTGTGACCAGTTCCGTTCCTCAGCCGTGCTCGGCAGGGAAACCGTCATGTGGCCATAGAACGGATCCCATTCGGTCACGTCCGCGGCCTTGGCCACAGAAGCACGGGCCACCGCCGCCAGATCGTCCACCCCATCGACCGGAGCAACCAGCACACGTTCTCCGAGAAGCATCAGTGCCGGGCCAAAACTCACTGTGCGTGCGGTGACCTTGGCGAAGGCCGCCTTGAGGGTGCCGATGTCCACGGAGTCGACCGAAACAGTGCCCAAGAACCGCAGGGTCACATGGAGGTGATCGGCGCCGACCCAAGCCGATTCCGGACTGTCGTCCAAGACCGCGAGATCCTGCCGTATGCGGGTCCGCAGGTGTTGCGGCGGCTGCAGTCCGACAAAGAGGCGGCCCTTCACCGTTGGGCTCCCAGCACTCACTGCTCACCGACCGTCCGGACGGGCTCCCGACCCGGGTCCGACTGGCAACCGTTGAGCAGCACGTCGTGAATGTACCGGTTGCGGTGCGGGCGGCCGCGCCGGCTGTGAAGATAGGCATCCGAGGGCTTCTCGCTGACGATCAAAGGGATCAGCTGCTCGTATCTGCCGCCGTGCGAGCGGAGGTGTCTGGGCGGCTCGGCCTGGCCGTGGAAGGCGGATGACCTTCCGAGAACCGTGTGCCGATCAGCGGCTATGGCGATGTCTCCGGTGAGATCGTCAGGCAGTTCGAACGCTGTGGCTGCTTCACTACCGGTGTAGACCTCGGTAACACCTGCGGTGTTGCCGAGCAGTTCGATGACGCGTGCGCGGTTGCCGGGCTCGGTGTATACCCAGGCGAAGGATCCCAGTGCGCCGTGGTGGGCAGTGTAGGGATCGGTGATGGGGAGTACTGCATGGCCAGCAATCCCGGCGTCGCGAAGGATGTCTTCGAGCAGGAGAACTCGCGGGGCCCCGTTCGCGTGATGCTTGGAGTTCATCCCATGGTCGGCCGTGATGCCAACGACATAGCCGGCGTCAAGGTATTGAGCGAGCCGCTCGTCGAAGGCGGCATAGAACCTGTTGGCCAGCGGTGAACCCGGGGGCTCGCGGTGCTGGACATAATCAGTGAAGGAGACATAGAGCAGGCCGACAGGACCTGCTTGACGGTGGGCCGCCAGCCCGATGTCGAGGGCGTAGATGCTCGCATCCCAGTCGTAGATGTGCGGGGCGGGTCGGCCGAGGAGGTCGGCCGCGGTGCCCTCGCCGAACGGGGCGATCAGATGGGAAGCGGCTTGCTCCACGCTCACCGCGGGGACGCCACCGACACCGAGCAGCCGACGGAGTTTCTCCTTCGCAGTGACGACGAGGACGGGCACCCCGACCTGCTGTAGTGCTGCGTGGATCGTGGTGACACGGAGGTCGCTCGGCTCGGTGAGCTGGCGTTCTTGACCATCACGGTCGCGGTAGTAGTTTCCGATGATGCCGTGGTGAGCGGGAGCGACCCCCGTGACAATGGAAACGTTGTTGGGATTGGTGAAGCTCGGCATCTCCGACAGTGCGTCCACGAAAAAGGCTCCGCCGTCCAGGAGAGCGCGCAGATTCGGCATGCAGCCGGCGTTCAGTGCCGCAGTCAGGTAGTCCACGGCGCATCCGTCGATGGTCACGACGACAGTCGGACGACGGGGGACGCCATAAACACTGCCGTTTACTGTGACGGTTGAGGATCTGGATGACACAGAAGAAGATGACACAGAAGAAGACATGCGGAAATACTCCTGCAATAGGGACTTGAAGTCGGGTCAGGAAGGCCCGTCGAGAGGGTGTCCGGAACTTCAGCGTGGGACGTGCAGGGCGTATTCGGCCAGGTCACCGCGGATACGGTGGACGATATACGCGATGATCCGGCCGTACTGATCGACGTTGGTACCGCTCAGCAGCAGCAACGGGGCTCCGACGGCAATGTCGAGCAGCGCGGCGTCCCGCGCGTCGGCAGCAAGCGCGGAGAAGCGGCGATCGTCTCGACGCAACTCCAGGTCGTGAGCGTCGGCCACGGCGGTGAAGACACTCCTGTCGCGATCCCAGCCATCGGGAACCAGTTGACTGGGCAACACCGCGAACGACCTGCACCAGGGAACCTCTTCGAGGAACAGCGTGTAGCGGTACTCGACCAGGGGCCCGGGGAAGGCAGGGAAGGTCCACAACTCGCTCGGTGTGCTCAGCCCCACTCCGGCCGGCTGAGCCAGCTCCAGTATGCCCTGGCCGCCGGTTGACGCGGGATCGGGATGCCGGATCACCCGCTGGAGTTCCTGGCGTACGGCGTGACCACGCGAGCTCATGGACTCAAGCAGGCTGATATTGCCGTCGTCGATGCGGTGTCGGATGGGCTGAGGTGCGACGAAGGTCCCCACACCGTGCTCCGTGCGTACCGCTCCGGCGCGAGCGAGCTCAGCGAGAGCCCGCCGGACCGTCATCCGGTTGACGCCATAGCTGTCCGCCAGAGATGTCTCGCTGGGCAGTTGCTCTCCGCTGGCGAACTCCGAGCGTTTGATCCGATCGAGCAGATCAGCGCGGATGGCATCCCACAGTGCCATGCCCGCCCCTCGCGGGAGCGGGGTGATCGGCCGCCGCCCACCGTCGTCCACCCGCACGCCTGCCACGGCTGTCATTTTGGCATGCCTCCATCCCTTCCTGCGGTCAGTGTCCGGGGAGCACCGACGCGCGGGCGCTCGTTGGCCATCTGTTCACCTGCCCTTCGACGCTCGCTCATCACCTTTAGACCTCTACACAAGTATAACTGACCAGGCAAAACCTTCAAAGCGATCAGGAGGTGCCAGGTGAAGGTGTTGTTCCTGGGCGATGTCGTCGGTCCAGAGGCAGCCGATTACGTGGTCGAACGGATGCCCTCGCTGCGTGCGGAGGTGGGAGCCGACGCGGTCGTCGTGAACGCGGAGAACGCCGAGCAGAGCGGTCCTCAGATCCGCACCGGCTTCGGCATGACCGCGACGCTGGCCGACCGGCTGTGCGACGCCGGGGTCGACGTGATCACGAGCGGTAACCATGCGTGGGACGGAGAGATGAAGGCGGTGGAGGCCGCCCTTGCCCACCCCAGGGTCCTCCGGCCGGCCAACATGCCTGGTGGAGTCCCAGGCCGGGGTGGCATCACGATCGACGTTCACGGCGAGCAACTGACCGTGCTGAACCTCATGAGCCGCTCGGCGGTCGTCGAGCCGAAGCCCTTGTTCCAGCGGTGGCTCGCCTCTCCCGACGGCGTTCAGCCGCTTTGGCCCGCATGGCGCGCCGCGCACAAGTCCGGGGCGGTGCTCGTGGACCTTCACGGGCTCGTCGTCAGCGAAAAGCAGGCATTCGCCCACGCTGTGGACGGCACCGCCGCCGCTGTCCTTGGGACCCATACCCATGAGGCCACCCATCACCTGCACCGACTGCCGGGCGGCACCGCATTGGTCACGGACGTCGGCATGACCGGACGCCTGGGCGGTGTCACCGGGATCGATCCGCTCCACTGGGTCGCCGGCTTGCAGGGGGACGATCCGGCGACACTGCCCCGCTATGAGCTCGCCACCGGCCCGATGACGCTCGGTGCCGTGGTCCTGACCATCGAAGACGGCCGTACCACGGAATTGAAACGCGTCTTCTGACCCTGGCCTGCCGATCAACGGGTTTCGGAACCCGCACCGCACGCCTCTCTCGAACCGACATTTGTCCGACCGAAAGGTGAAACACTCATGGCCATCTCCGGCCGCCGTGGCATCCCGGTCCTCTTGGCCGCGCTGATCGCACTGGTCTGCGCGGCCTGTGGACCGGGTGTTGCCCTCAAAGACCAGAACGCCTCCACGTCCCCCGGTGGCATCATCAAGATCGGTGCCCCTTACCCCCTTACCGGGACGTGGGCGGAGAACGGCCGCAACGCGTTGCGCGGCATGGAGGTGGCCGTCAAGGAAATCAACGCAAGTGGCGGCATCAAAGCCCTCGGCGGAGCGCGACTGGACATCGTGTCGGCGGACACGGGCTCGACCGATCCGAGCCAGGCTCGGACCGCCACCACGAAACTGATCGACACCGACCATGTCAGTGCCGTGGTGGGGAGCTTCCTGAGCAGTATGTCGCTGACCGCCTCGACGGTCGCCGAGCAGTCGAAGGTGCCGTTCGTGACGCAGTCGCTGATCGATCAGTTGGTCACGCGCAAATACCAGTACACATTCAAGATCCCGGCGAACACCAGTGCCACGGGCCCCGCTGCCCTGCGGGCCTATCTCGATGTCGCCGCCTCTCGCGGCCCGGCGCCGACCAAGGTCGCGATCTTCACCTCGAACGACGCAGCGTCGAAGGCCCAGTCGGACGCCTTGCGAGCCGAGGCGGACAAGCGCGGGCTGTCGGTGGCCGCGTTCGAGGCATACTCGCCCGGTCTGACCGATGCCTCAGCCATTGTCACCTCGCTCGCCGCGGCCAAGCCGGACGTCATCTTCGGGGCCGGTGCCGTCGGCGATCTCACCTTGATCGTGAAGAACCTGCGCAACCGCGGCATCACGACACCGATCGTCGGCAGCGGCGGAACAGGCTTCCTCGGCAAGGGGCTCAAGGAGGGCCTCGGGGACCGGGCGAACGGTATCCTCGCCATCTCCTCGTGGAGCGACGATCTCAAACTGCCCGGCGTCGAGCAGGCCACGGCCCGCTACCGCTCGCAGTACCACGAGCCGTTCATGCCGAACGAGGCCGGAGAGTCGTGGGTCGCGGTGCACTTGGCCGCCGCGGCGATGGAGAACGCCCGCAGCAGCGCCCCCGCAGCAATCGCCAAGGCTCTGCGCGCCACACCGGCGACCAGCGGGCCCGCCTCGTCGATGCCGCCCGGACGGGTCGAATTCAACGCCGCCGGCGCCAACTCCGCGGTCGTGCCGATCATGATCCAGTGGCAGAACGGCCGGCCGCGCACGGTCTGGCCGACTTCGGTGGCCACGGTAACCCCGACCGGCTGAGGGCGACGATGACCATCCTCGTTCAGACGGTGCTGAGCGGCCTGCTCCTTGGCGGTGTGTACAGCCTTGTCAGCGCCGGCTTGGCCCTCAGTTTCGGTGTCACCAACATCGTCGACTTCGCCCACGGCGACTTCGTCACGGTGGGAATGTATGTCGCGGTGGTCCTCGGAGGGGTCGGCATAGGTCCCATTCTGTCCGCCCCCGTGGCCGCGATCGTGGTGGCCCTGTTCGGACTCCTGATCTACACGGCCTCGCTGCGCCGAGTGGTCGACCGCCCGCAGGACACCAGCGACTCACGCCATGTGCCCCAACTCGCCGTTACCTTCGCCCTGGGCATCGTGATCCAGAACGCGTTGCTGCTGGGGTTCGGGCCCGACCAGCGCACGACCCCGGGAGCGGGTCAGGTCCTCATGGTCGGACCCTTCAGTATCGACCGCGCCCAACTCATCGCGTTCTGCCTGGCCGTGACCGTTCTCGGGCTACTGCTGATCACTCTGCGGTCCACACCGTTGGGGCGGGTCATCAGCGCCATGGTCGATGACCAAGAGGTCGTCACCCTGCTCGGCGTCCGTTCGGGACGTCTGCTTCCCCTCGTGTTCGCGGCAGGGCTTGGGCTGACCGGTTTCGCCGGAAGCGTGATCAGCAGCTACTTCCCCGCCGCACCGGCCTCCGGCCTGTCCTTCATGACGATCGCGTTCGTCGCGGTCGTCCTCGGCGGGATGCGCAATGTCCTCGGTGCAGTGGTCGCCGCGCCCCTGATCGGCATCACCCAGCAGATCACCGCGACCTACCTGTCCCCGGAAATCGCCAACCTGGGAGTCTACGTCGTGTTCATCGCCGTCCTGCTGGTGCGACCGCACGGACTCTTCGGGCTGAAGGGACTCGCATGACTGACCTGCTCAAATCCCCCGCGACACAGATCACCGGCTTCGTCATGGCGATCGGATCCCTCCCGTTCTGGCTCATCCCCGACAGCGGCATCCTCGCCATCGCCATAGTCGCGCTGCTCTACGCGGCCGCTGCCGGCGCGTTCAACCTCACGGCCGGGCTCGGTGGCCAACTGTCGTTCGGCCACTCGATCTTCTTCGGGCTCGGCGCCTATGCCACTGCGCTGCTCCGGCAGGACCTCGGCTGGAACGTGTGGGCCGCGGTCCCGGTCGCGCTGACCATCGCCGTGGTGGCCGCCCTCGCCCTCGCCCTGCCTTCTGTGCGACTCGGCGGGGTGTACTTCGTGCTGGTCAGCTTTGTCGCCACACTCGCCCTCGAATCCATTGCGACCTGGGCCAGTGACCTCACCGGCGGCGCCGCGGGCGTCTCCCTCACCGTCGGCCCATCGGCACCGGCAGATCTGCGGTTCGGGAATCCGCTCGGGCACTACTACGTCGCACTCACCTTGCTCACCGCCTTCCTCGGGTTGTTCGCCGCGGTGACGCGCAGCAACTTCGGCCTACGGCTGCGCGCGGTGCGCGACGATCCCGCCGCGGCAGCCGCGTCCGGGATTGCCGTGGCCCGGCTCCGAACCGTCTCACTGCTGGTGAGCGCCGCGTTGACCAGCCTTGTCGGCGTCGCTTACATGCAGTACACCGCGTACATCGACCCGGCGAGCGCCTTCGGCTCCATGACCGCTGTTGCGATCGCCATGCCCGCGCTGTTCGGCGGACTCGGCACATTGTGGGGGCCCGTTCTCGGCGCCTTCGTGCTCATCTCGGTGCAGCAGGCCCTCAACCCGGCATTCTCCGGAGTCCCCGCAGGGCTCGGACTCATCGTGTTCGGAGTGCTCGTCCTGGCCCTGCAGACCATCGAGCCCAAGGGAGTCGTCCACCTGCTCCGGTCCGTCCTCCGGCACCTCGGCCAACGCCTCGGCGCCTCGAAGCGAACGGCCCGACCCGCAAGGAATGGCCTGACATGACCAGACAACCGCTCCTTGAGGTCCGCGGTCTTGTCGTCCGGTACGACGGCCTCCGAGCCCTCGACGGCGTAAACTTCGATGTGCGGCGCGGGGAATTCCTCGGGCTGATCGGGCCGAACGGCGCCGGCAAGAGCACGGCCTTCGGAGCCATCGCCGGAACCGTCCGCCCCACCGCCGGCACGATCGTCTTCGACGGCCGACCGATTCAGGGCCTGGCCAGCCACCGCATCGCCCAGCTGGGGATCAGCCGCACCTTCCAGCACGTACAGTTGTTCAAGTCGCTGAGCGCCCTTGAAAACGTGACCGTTGCCGCGGCCACCCGACACCGCTCCCGCCGGACCGCCCGGTTGCGGGCACAGCAGCTCCTTGACCACGTCGGATTGGCTCACCTCGCCGCGAGCCCCGTGGCAGCGCTGTCCCTCGGGCACCAAAAGCTCGTCGCGATCGCCCGCGCCCTGGCCAACGAGCCCCGTCTGCTCATGCTCGACGAGATGATGTCCGGGCTGGCCGACCACGAGTGGTCCCAGATTCTGAGGGTGCTTGCCGACCTGCGTGGCACGGGACTGGCCCTGATCGTCGTGGAACACATCATGGAGATCATCGACCGGCTCACCGATCGCGTCATCGTCTTCTCCGACGGACGCATCCTGGCCGAGGGCAACAGCCTCGACGTCCAGGCACAACCCGCGGTACGAGCCACCTACCTCGGAGAACCCATTGCTTGATATCGACGGCCTCTCAGTACGCCGAGGCACCCGCCAGGTTCTGACCGACCTGAATCTGACCGTCGACACAGCAGAATTCGTCGCGATCGTGGGCAACAACGGCGCCGGCAAAACCACTCTGCTGCGCACGATCAGCGGCCTGCTCCCACATCACCGCGGCCGTGTCTCGATTCTCGGGCACGACCCGGCCCGTGCCCGCCCGGACCAGATCGCTCGATCCGGCCTGGGACACGTCCCCGAAGGACGCCGCGTGTTCGCCTCCCTCAGCGTCCTCGACAACCTCACCGTCGGGGCAACCACCCTGCCCCGGCGACAACGCAAGGACACGATGGAACGAGTCCTCGCCCTGTTCCCCCGGCTTCAGGAACGCGCCACACAACGCGCCGGGACTCTCAGCGGCGGCGAACAGCAGATGCTCGCCATCGGCCGCGCACTCATGGCACGTCCACGCATCCTCATGCTCGACGAGCCCTCACTCGGACTCGCGCCCATCATCACCCGCAACACCTTCAGGCACCTACGCACCGTTCAGCAAGAGTGGGGAGTCGCCATCCTTCTCGCCGAGCAACGCACACGGATACTCACCGATATTGCCGACCGCACACTGCTACTCACCTCGGGGCGTCTTGAGCCGGAACAGCAGGTGCCCGAGACCGCGGGGGTAAGCGCCTCATGAGTACGGTCAGCTTCATCACGGTCGGCATCGTCGATGTCGTCACCGGCACCACAACGGACGAGGTGGTCATCCACACCGACGATGGCCTGATCGTCGGCCTCGACAGCACGACCAGGAACAGCGGCGAAGTCCACGACCTGCGCCCGTACACCGTCGTACCGGGTCTGATCGACTCCCATGTCCATCTCACCTGGAGTGGCCTCGCGGTACCCAACGAGATCAGTAACCAGGAGAGCGACGAGTTGTCCCTCCTGCGTGGCGTCGCCAACGCAGCCGCGCACCTACGGGCCGGTGTCATGGCGGTCCGGGACCTCGGTTCCCGACGCGGCACCGCACTCCATCTCGCGGCCGCCGGGCGGCTGGGCATCATCACCGCACCTGAAATCGTCGCCAGCGGCAACCTCATCGCGATGACCGGCGGCCACGCACACTACCTCGGCGTCCAGGCCGACGGCCCATGGGCGGTGACGAAAGCGGTCCGCACCGAACTCTCCGCCGGCGCGGGCGTCATCAAGATCATGGCGTCAGAGGGGCTGTTCGGGATGGACGAGGATCCTCGCGTCCCCCAGTTCGAGATCGAGGAACTGCGCGCAGGAGCGCGTGCAGCGCACCGCGCCGGGAAGACGATCGCCGCTCACGCCTACGGGGCCGCCGCCATCACCAACGCGCTCGCCGCCGGCGTCGATACCGTCGAGCACGGCGCTCATCTCGAACCCGATCAAGCCGAGAAAATGGCCTTGAGCGGCACGGTCTTCGTGCCCACCCTGTCGACCTACCACTCGTATACGACCAAGGCCGACGAACTCGGCTTCAGCAGCCAGATGCGTGCCACCGCACACGAGACCTACGACCGCGCCCGCCACGCCGTACACCTTGCACTGCAACACAATGTGGCCATCGCCGCCGGGACGGACGCCGGGGTCCCGGGGCAACCACACGGCGCCCTCGCCACCGAACTCAAGCTCCTGGTCGACGCGGGCCTCTCCCCGGCCGAAGCGCTTCGGGCCGCCACCGTCACCGGAGCCTCCGCCCTCAACCTCACCGCAACGCGCGGCCGCCTCAGCCCCGGCATGACAGCCGATTTCATCGCCCTCGACGGAAATCCACTCGAAGACATCACCGCCACCGCACGAGTCAGAGCAGTCATTCAGCACGGGCGGATCGCAACCAGCACATGATGGCCCCAACTCCACGGAATCACGGGGGTGTGTCGCCTGTATCGACGGTCCGGTGCATCTGCTCCGGGTACGAGTTACCACGTGTGCGCCGGTCACCACGTGTGCGCCGACGCCTTCAACAGCGCCGGGGTCCCGCAACAGCGCCGACAGGCCCCGGACGCGTTCGTACCGTTCCTGGACCGTTGCCGTCAACGCCGTGCCGATGACCCGCACTTGTGGGCATCGACCCGGTTCGTGGCCGGATGCCGGGGTGTGGAGCCGTCGCCCGACCGGTAGACGATGTCGTGTTCCTCGACCAGACACGTGCGGCCGTTCTGCTGGAACTCCAGGCGTTCGGTGACGAACAGCAGCACGCCGCTGCGGCCCCGCTTGGGGGCGACCGCGGCCAGGCTGCTGACGCGCTGGGCCGGATCACCGAGCCGCAGAGGCTCGGTGATCTCGCAGCGTCCGCCGGCGAACATCCGCCGCCGGTCGGGGATGGGCGGCAGGAAGCAGGCATCGCATAGTTGCCCGTCAGAGCCAAGGGCTTGCTGAGGCGCCCCGTGCAGAAAGTACAGCCACTGCCACAGCGGCGGCAGTGGGTCGCCGGACCTGGCAGCGGTGTCGGACAGGTCCCGAAGCGCCGACAGGGCAGCCGTCGGACCTGGTGGCAGGGTGTCCTCGTCGGTGACCGGTTCGGGATGCCAGGACTTCACGTGGGCTGCAGGGCGGGGCGGGCTTTCGGTGGCCCGTACGAGTTGAGCTTCTCCACCGGACGGGAGGTTCACCGGGGCCCGCTTGACTCAGGTACCCGTGGTCCAGCGGTTGGCGGGGACCGGCAGGCCGAGGTTGCCGCGCAGGGTGTCCGCCGTGTATTCGGTACGGAACATGCCTCGCTTCTGCAGGATCGGGACGACGCCGTCCACGAACAGGTTGAGCTCGGCCTCGACGCGGAACGCGAGGATGATCCCGTCGAATGCCTTGGCGTCGAACCACCGCTCGATGGCGTCGGCCACCGTCTGCGGCGCGCCGACGAACGGCGAACGGCGCAGCTCCGAGACGGTTTCCACAACCTGACGCAGGGTGAGGTTCTGGGCCTTGGCGCGGGCGATGAGCTTGACAGCGCCGGTGCGGCCGCCCTTCTCGGCGAGGTGGGCGACGTCCGGGAACGGGGCGTCCAGGTCGTGCGTGCTGAAGTCGTAGGCGCCGAAGGAGCGGCCCAGGAGGGCGAGGCTGCGGTCGAAGTCGTGGTCCTCCTCGAAGATCTCCCGCTCGCGGCGCAGGGCGGCTTCGTCGGTGGCGGCGACGATGGGATCGCCATGGATGAAGATCTTGATGTGCTCGGGATTGCGGCTGTAGGACACGGCGCGCCTCTTGACGTCCGCGTAGTACTCCTGAGCCTGCTCCAGTGAGGTGTCGCCCGGCGCGTAGACACCCTCGGCGACCCGGGCGGCCAGGTCGCGGCCCTCCTCGGACACTCCGGCCTGGAAGATGACCGGCTGACCCTGCGGGGAGCGCGAGATGTTGAGCGGGCCCGCCACCTTGAAGTGCTCGCCCTCGTGGTTGAGTTGGTGCAGCTTGGACGGGTCGAGGAAGATGTCGCGCTCCACGTCGGCCGGGAAGGCGTCGTCCTCGTAGGAGTCCCACAGTCCGCGGGCGACCTCGACGCACTCCAGGGCGCGGCTGTAACGGGTGGTGTAGTCGAGGTGCTCGTCAAGCCCGAAGTTGCGGGAGGTCCCGCTGTCGACGCCCGTGACGACGTTCCAGCCAGCGCGGCCCCCGCTGATGTGGTCCAGGGAGGCGAACCGGCGCGCGAGGTTGAAGGGCGAGTTGTACGTCGAACTCGCCGTGGCGACCAGGCCGAGGTGCCGGGTGTGGGTGGCGACGGCCGACAGCATGGTCAGCGGTTCCAGCCGGTTGAGGTAGTGCGACGGGAAGCCGGCGCTGACGAATTGGCTGTCGGCCGTGAACAGGGCGTCGAAGAGGCCGTGTTCGGCTGCCTGCGCCTGCCGGATGTAGTAGCGGATGTCGGTACTGATGTTCTTCGCGATGCGCGGGTCCTTCCACAGACCGTGCTGGGCGGGGCCGCCGACACCGTACGGGTGCAGGGCGAGGTGGAGCGTGCGGGACATGGGGGTCCTCTCTGCGATTCGTCAGGCGTACAGCAGGGCAAGGACGCGGCGGGCCTCGCACCCGGCCCGGTCGGCGGGTGCCGCCCACGGCGTGGGACGGCGGCCCCGGGCGGGCGCGGCCGCAAGCGTGCGCGGGGTGGTCGACGACTTCGCGGGCCGCGCCGGTCTCGGCCAGCTCACCCTGGCACGGCGCGGCGACACGGTCGTCGGTCCCGGCTGCGGAGCCGAGGTCGTGGCAGACCCCGACGAGGGCTGGGCCCGCCTGCTCGCGCAGGTCGGCGAGCAGATCGACAATATCTCGGCCTGAACGGTGACGTCGAGGGCGGTCCTGGCCTCGACGGCGGCCGCACGACGCGACGAGGGCGCGCGGAGCATGCCGCCCGACAAACCTCTTCTTCGTCTATTTCGGCACGCTTTCCTTTATTTCGGCACCTTCATGACGCTCCGGAGTCGAACGGTTACCAAGAGGTGTGATGTTGCGCCATTGTTAAGAAATTAACGACCGACTCGGCGTATGTTGACGTGATCAATTGTGGGCGGTTAGCTTCATGGTCATGGTTAAGGGCATTCCGCTGGTGCGACGCCGGCATGTGGACTTCAAGAGGCTCGACAGCACGCTCTGTCGCTAGCGTCGGGCTTTTGCCTGCCCATTGGCCGGGGGATCCTCACCTGTTCGTCGGCCGGGGGCATTTGACCCGCGTGTGCGCCGCGTTCCCCGTGTTATCACCGCCACATCTCGCGTTTCCCAAGAGTGACCGACGGCCGACTGTCGCGCATTCCAGATGGTGAGACCACTTCAGTTATCGGTCTGATCGGGATCTACGATCCGGTCCGGACTTAACATCCGCTATCTCTGGGAGGCTCGATGTCGAATCAGCTGCCAAGAAGTGTTTTCCGGGCGACGGCAATAGTTGTCGTCACAGGTGTGATCGCATCCGTGGCCGGCTGCTCAAGTGACTCCAAGGACTCCTCGTCCGAATCCGCGCTGCCGTCGTATTCCGAGTTGGTGAATCCGGATCATAAGGTTACGGTGACCTGGCTGGACGCGGCCAATACCAATGTGCAGATCGGCTCGACCATCAAGAAGTTCGAGGCCGAATACCCCAACATCAAGATCAAGTACGAGTCGGTTCCGTTCGCCGACTTCGAGACTGTGCTGCCTTCTCGTCTGAAGTCCGGCAATGTTGATGTCATCACCGTCGATCAGCACTTGACGGCCCGTTACGTGGCGGCCGGCTACCTGCGCGACATCACCCCGGTCTTCAAGAGTGAAGTCGGCGCGCTGGATGATGCTTCGCTTGCCGCTTCGACGGTCGACGGAAAGCTCTACAACGCGCCGGAGCAGTCGGACAGTTCATTTCTCTTCTACAACAAGAAACTCCTCAAAAAGGCGGGTGCCTCGCTGCCGTCGTCCGACCCTTCGAAGCCCGCGACATGGGAGCAGATCACCGCGGCCGCGAAGAAGGCACAGAAGTCCGGCGCGGAGTACGGCGTCACCTGGGAGCGCATCGCCAGCTGGTACTACCAGTGGTTCCTTTCCCAGGGACTCGGTGGCGGGTACGGAGCCGAGGGCTCGCACAACCTGACCCCGAACCTGGACAGCGAAGCGGCGGTGAAGGCGTTCAGCTGGTACGCCGACCTCTACAAGGACAAGGTCAGCCCCCAGGGTGATGCCAACAGCGTCTACACGAGCCTGTTCGCCTCGGGGAAGTCCGCGTTCCACATCGGCGGCGACTGGGACATCGCCGAGCTGAACAAGAACAAGAACCTGGACTACGGGATCGCACCGATGCCCCGGTTCGCCGCAGGCAAGGCCGTCTCGAACGCCGGCGGCGTGGCCCTGGGCCTCTACAAGGGGTCGAAGAACGAGGACGCGGCCCTGACGTTCATCAAGGCGATGGTGTTCAAGGGGCCCGGAGCGGCTGCCTACAATGCCGACACCAGCTCGCCGCCGGCCAACAACGAGGGCAAGAAGCTGTACTGGCAGCAGGAGGCGTTCCAGGACCCGCGCGCGGCCGACGCCCAGAGAATCGTGAACTACCAGCTGTCTCACGGCATCGCCAGGAAGCGGGTGTCCACCGTCGGCTGGAACGAGGTGAATTCGGCGCTGACCTCGGCGCTGCTGTCCATCAGCAACGGTGAGGACGTCGCGGGGACCCTCAAGTCGGCGCAGTCGACGGCGGACGCGGCCCTGGAGAAGTACAGGTGAGCAGTCGCACCCACCAGGTCCGACGCGGGGCCCGCACCGGTGTGCTGCTGGCTTTCACCGGTCCGGCCCTGGCCGTGCTGGTCCTCACCAGACTCGCTCCCGAGGGTCTCTCGCTGTTCGCGTCGTTCGAGAAGGTCGATCCGTTCGACGGCGACTCGTGGTCCTTCGTGGGGTGGGCCAACTTCCGGCAGCTGTTCACCAGCGCCGCGTTCTGGCACGTGCTCGGCGTGACGGTGTGGTTCGTCGTCCTGGCGAGTCCCGTTATCGTGGTGGGCTCGCTCTACCTGGCCTGGCTCTACACCCGCACGATGCCCATGCGGGGGCTGTGGCGCACCGTGGCGTTCCTGCCCAGCGCCATCCCCAGCCTGGGGCTGACGGTCATGTGGGGGGTGGCGCTGAAGCCCACCGGAGTGGTCAACAAGACCCTGGAGGCGTTCGGTCTGCCCGCTCAGGGCTTCTACAGCTCCGCTGCGCAGGCCCTGCCGACGATCGCGTTGATCACCGCCTGGGGCGGTGTCGGCTACTGGATGGTCTTCCTCATCGCCGGCCTCCTGGACATCCCACGTGAGGTCCTCGACGCCGCGCGGGTGGACGGGGCGACACCGTGGCGGGAGTTCCGCTCCGTGGTTCTGCCGCTGCTGCGCCGGCCGCTGCTCTTCGTCCTGGTCGCCAACACGGTCTGGGTGTTCCAGATCTACGCCCCGATCCAGGTGCTCACCAAGGGCGGCCCCTCGGAGGCGACATCGACCCTGATGTTCGACACCGTCCGCACCGCGACGGTCTACTCCAACCAACAGCAGGCCATGGCCCAGATGGTGGTGCTGCTGGTGCTGCTCGGCACTACGGTCGCCGTGCAGTTCGCCCTGCTCGGGGAGCGGGAATGACGGCCGACGCGCAGACCCGGGTACGGCGGCTCGGCCTGACCGCGCTCGGCGCGCTCAGCGGGTTCGTCTTCCTCATCCCGATCTGGTGGCTGGTCGTCGCGGCGTTCCGGGACCCGACCGAGGCGCTCAGCAGTACGTCGGTCCTCGACACCCTGATCCCCCGGTCCTTCTCGCTGGACGGTTTCCGGTCGGCGATCGAGGACGGCTACCTGCGCGCCGTCGGCATCTCACTCGCGGCGGCGGTCGGCACCGTCGTGGGCGGGCTGGTCGTGTCGTCGCTCGCCGCGTACGGGTTCGTCGCGGTGCGGACCCGGCTCTCCAAGGTGCTGTTCGCGGTGGTGGTCGGCAGCTTCCTGCTGCCGTTCGAGACGCTGGCGGTCCCGCTGGTGTCGGTCTTCTCCGACCTCGGCCTCTCGGGCGGGCTGCCCGCGCTGATCCTGCCCGCGCTCGGCAACGGGCTGGCGGTGTTCAACCTGCGCCAGGCATTCCTGGGTGTTCCGCCGGAGCTGGCCGAGGCGCAGTACATGGACGGCGCCGGACACCTGCGGCGGTTCTGGCACCTTTATCTCCCCCTGTGCCGCCCGGCGCTGATCGGTTCCGGAATGATCCTCTTCGTGTCGCAGTGGGACTCCTACCTGTGGCCGCTCCTGATCATCTCCGACAACGACAACGCCACGGCGAGCGTGGCGATCGCGTCGAACTTCGGACCTCTTTCGTCCCATACGCAGCAGGCGTTCGCCGAGGTCCTCGTCCTCATCGTCATTCCGGCGGTCCTGCTGCTGTTCACCCAGCGCCGGCTCATCGCCTCGTCCGCCACCAGCGGTATTCGATAATCTCAAGGAGCAGACCATTCCGGAACGCGACCGCCCCCTGATCTTCAACGCATTCGAGATGACCGGCGTCGGCTACTACGCGCACGGCACCTGGACCCACCCCCGTAGCCGACGGGAAGGTTTCACCGACCTCGCATTCTGGCTGGACCGCGCCCGCCTGTTCGAGGAGGGCCTGTTCGACGCGGTGTTCTTCGCGGACGTGCTCGGGGTCTACGACGTCTATCGGCAGTCCCCCGACCCCGCGGTCCGGGGCGCCGTCGACTTCCCGCTGCTGGACCCGGTGACCGTCATCCCGGCCATGGCCGCCGTGACCCGGCACCTCGGGTTCGCCGTCACCGTCTCGACCACCTACGAGCACCCGTTCGCCCACGCGCGTCGGTTCGCGAGTCTCGACCACCTCACCGGTGGCCGTATCGGCTGGAACGTCGTGACGTCCTACCTGCCGAACGCCGCCCGCAACTTCGGCCTCTCCGAGATGCCGGGGCACGCGGTGCGCTACGCCCGGGCCGAGGAGTTCCTGGAGGTCTCCTACAAGCTCTGGGAGGGGAGTTGGCTCGACGACGCGGTGCTCTACGACAAGGAGAACACCGTCTACGCCGACCCGGCCAAGGTCCGGCGCATCGACCACCACGGGCAGTTGTTCGACGTGCAGGGCCCCTCGCTGGTGCCGCCGTCGCCGCAGCGCACCCCGGTGATCTACCAGGCCGGGGCCTCCGAGCGGGGGCGTGCGTTCGCCGGCCGCCATGCCGAAGCCGTCTTCGTGAACGGCACCAACCCCGACGCCCTGGCCGCGGCGGTCACCGCGATCCGTGACGCCGCCGAGGCCGCGGGGCGCCGTCGCGACGACCTGCGTGTGGTCACCGACCTGTCGGTGGTCATCGGCCGGACCGAGGAGGAGGCGCAGCACAAGGCGGACCTGGTGCGGCGTTCCCAGTCACGCGAAGGCGCCCTGGCCGGCTTCGGCGGGGCCAGCGGCATCGACCTGTCCACCGCCTCCGGGCAGGAACGGCTCAGCCCCGCCCCGGGCGAGCACTCCCAGTCGGAGGCCGCCCGGTTCACCCGGGAGAAGCAGGCCCCCGACCGGGTGGAGGATGTCGTTCGCCGCCTGACCGACCTCAGTCCGTACTCGGAGACGGTGGTCGGCACACCCGCCCAAATCGCCGACGGCATCAGCCGGATCGCGGAGACGACCGGGGTGGACGGCTTCAACCTGCACGAGTTCGTCACTCCTGACGACTTCACCGAGTTCATCGAGTCCGTCGTCCCGATCCTGCAACGCCGGGGCCTGTACCGCACCGCGTACGAGCCGGGCAGCCACCGCCGCCGCCTGCTCGGCGCCGGAGACCGGGTGGCCGACACCCATCCCGCCGCGGCTTTCCGGGAGGTTCCGTCGCCGTGACGCGACGCCGGCTGACGGCGTGGTGGAAGGCGGTGTCGGCACTCGCAGTGGTTGGGGGAGCTGCTGTACGGCACCCGGCAACAGCAGAGGGACGGCGGTCAGGCGGCTGGCGGCCACGGGCCACATGCCGCTCGCCGCATCCGCCTGAGCGAGCCCGACGTACTGGAGGGCCACCCCCGCGCTGGCTAGTGCTGTGACCGCATAGGTTCACCGGGTTGGCGGTCGTGGCGGTTGGATGTGCGGCGACGTCCGATCCGATCGCTGGAGGCCCGGTGGCCGAGCCTGTCCGTGTACGCAGACTGACCCAGGAGGGGCAGAAGCTGCAGCAGATCATGCGCAGGGGCAGCACGAGTTCGGTGCGCTACCGGCGCGCGATGATGCTGCTCGCCTCGGCGGGCGGGAACCGGGTGCCGGTGATCGCCCAGCTGGTCCAGGCCGACGAGGACACCGTGCGCGATGTGATCCACCGCTTCAACGAGACCGTCCTGGCCTGCCTGGACCCTCAGCGGGCGGGAGGCCGTCCCCGCCTACTCAGCCGTGAGGACGAGGACTTCGTCATCCGGACGGCCACCACTCGCCCCACCAGGCTCGGCCAGCCCTTCACCCGCTGGTCGATCCGCAAACTCGCCGCCTGCCTGCGGAAAGTGCACGGCCGCGTCATCCGCATCGGCCGTGAAGCCTTACGGTGCCTGCTCCGGCGCCGCGGCGGCACCTTCCAGCGCACCAAGACCTGGAAGGAGTCGCCCGACCCTGATCGCGACGTCAAGCTCGACCGGACTGAGCAGGTGCTGGACCGCTTCCCGGACCGGGTCTTCGCCTTCGACGAGTTGGGGCCCCTGGGGATCCGGCCCACCGCGGGTTCCTGCTGGGCGGAACAGGGCAAGCCAGACCGGCCGCCGGCGACCTACCGCCGCACCCACGGCGTCACCTACTTCCACGGCTGCTACTCCGTGGGCGACGACCGCCTGTGGGGCGTCAACCGACGTCGCAAGGGCACCGCCAACACCCTGGCCGCGCTCAAGTCGATCCGCGCCGCCCGACTCGGCGGCGCCCCGATCCACATCATCCTGGACAACCTCTCCGCCCACACCGGCGCGGACATCCGCCGCTGGGCGAAGAAGAACAAGGTCGAGCTGGCTTCACCCCGACCTACGCTTCCGCAGATCACTGAAACTCTTTGGTTCTGGCCCTGCGTTGGTGACGTGGGGTCAGACTCTTGTGTGTGCAGTGGCCATGCAACGGCAGATCCTACGGCCCCGCCCACTCGTCACCCGGCATTTCCTCGTCCACGGGGTGCATGAACCCGTACCGGAGGACCGGCTCGTGGGCGGCGACATCTATGACGTCGGCGAATCCCCGTACCCGAGCAGCTTTCTCAGACGTGCCGGACGCCGTCGGCCCATGGGAGGACCAGCCGGAAGGTGCAGCCCTCGCCCGGGGCGGTGTCCAGCTCCACGCGACCGCGGTGGCCCTGAGCGATCGCCGACGCGATGGCGAGGCCGAGGCCACTGCCGCCTCGGTCGCGGGAGCGGGAGGGGTCGACCCGGTAGAAGCGCTCGAAGACCCGCTCGGCCTCCTCGGGCGAAAGTCCGGGCCCTTGGTCGGCGACCTCGATCACGTCGATCGGCGTGGATTCGGCGAGGGGTGGGGAGGCGCTGGTGCGGCCGGGCCGGTCGGTGCCGCCGGCGGCCGCTCCTGCCCGGGCGGTGCCGACACGTACGTCGACCGGGGTGCCCGGAGGCGTGTGAACGAGGGCGTTGGACAGGAGGTTGTTGACGACCTGGAGCAGGCGATCGGGATCGCCCACGGTCTCCACGACCTCCAGTTCGGCGTCCTCGGTCGTCGCGTGGAGCGGGCTGAGCGTCATGCGGTGCTCACCGTTCGCGCGGACGGCCGCCACGCTCACCGCGTCGGCCGCGAGCGACAACAGGTCGACCGGGTCGCTGCGGTAGGCGGGCTGCTGGTCGAGCTTGGCAAGCAGCAGCAGGTCGTCGACGAGAAGGTTCATGCGCTCGGCATTGCGGGCGATCTGTTCGTCGGCCTCCCGGCGCTGTTCGGCGGGGCGGTCCGGGTGGCGCAGGGCGAGCTGGGCAAACCCCTGGATGGTGGTGAGGGGCGTACGCAGTTCGTGTCCGGCGTCGGCGACGAAGCGACGCAACCGGGCCTCCGAGAACTCCCTCTGCCGCAGGGCCTGTTGGAGGCGGTCGAGCATGTCGTTGAGTACGGTACCCAGGCGGCCGGTCTCGGTGCGCGGGTCGGTGTCGGGCAGCCGCAGGCCGAGGTCCCCGGCGGTGATGCCCTGGGCGGTGTGCTCCATACGGGTCAGTGGCAGGAGGCCGAGGCGGACCACCGTGCGGCCGAGGGCGATCAGACCGACCACGGCTGCGGCCAGGACGATGGCGTTGAGTGCGAGTTGTTTCGACAAGGCCCCCTCCACGGTGTCGAGGGGCAGGGCGACCACGTATGTGGTGTTGGGCGTCGGGGCTTCCCGCCACAGGACCCGCCATTGGCCGTCCCCGGACTCGGCGGGAACGGTGGTCTCCTGTCCGCGCGTCAGATGCAGCTTGCCGGTGGACCGCGGGAGCTTCGGGCCCGGCTTGCTTCCTCCGCCGAGGGTGCCCTGCTTGTCGCCCTTGGCGCTGTAGAAGGTGACCCGGAAGTCCGAGGGAAGGGTGTTGGAGTCCGGTACGGGTCGGAGGGCCGGTTCGAGTTGCTGTGTGAAGGCCCGGTCGGGGAGCGCGAACTCCGTAAGCTGCTGGTCGACTCGGTTCAGCAGCCAGGAGTGCATCCCCGCGACCCCGATGGCCTGCGCTGTCATGACCGCGGCCGCGGCCAGCAGGGTCACGCCCCAAACGAGCCGCCCGCGCAGCGAGCGGGGGCGCAGCGTCCACCGGCGGCGGATCACCGATCGGCTCCTGCCGTGTGGCCCTGGGGCAGCCGCAGGCAGTAGCCGACACCGCGCACGGTGTGCAGCAGGGGCGGGTCGAAGCGGTCGATCTTGCGGCGCAGGTATTTGATGTACGTCTCGACGATGCGGCTGTCGCCCGCGAAGTCGTACCCCCACACCTGGTTGAGGATCTTGGTCTTGCTCAGCACCCGGTTGGGGTTCTCCAGGAAGTAGGTGAGCAGGTTGAACTCGGTCGGCGACAGCGGGACATACTCGCCGGCCCGGTGCACCTCGTGGGCGTTCTCGTCCAGTTCCAGGTCGGCGAAGCGCAGGATCCCGCTGCGGGCACCGTCCGGGCCGGACAGGTGCTCCGGGTAGGTCCGGCGCAGGATGGCGCGGATGCGCAGCAGCACCTCCTCGATGCTGAACGGCTTGGTCACGTAGTCGTCGCCACCCGCGCTCAGTCCCGCGATGCGGTCGGCGAGCTCACCGCGCGCCGTCAGGAACAGTACCGGTGTCCGGACGCCGACCGCGCGCAGCCTGCGGGTGACCTCAAGGCCGTCCAGGTCGGGCAGCATGATGTCGAGGAGCACGAGGTCCGGACGGCAGTGCTCCATGTCCCGCAGTGCGTCCTGGCCGGTGGCGGAGCCGAAGACCTCGTAGCCGGACAGCCGCAGCGCCGACTCCAGCAGCATGCGGATGCTGGGATCGTCCTCGACCACCAGGAGGCGGCACGGAGCGGGCGCGGCGGCCGGGTCGGGCATGGTGCTGTGTGGTCCGTTCTGCCGAGGCCGCTACTTGGTCCGGGTCTTGGCGGCGCAGTCGTACAAGGTCGTACTCATACCGCCCATCATGCCGCCGGCGGCAGAGCCGCTGCCGTCGGAGCTGCCGCCGTACTCCTTGGCGGGTACCTCGGTGCAGTTCTCGCTGATCCACTGCGAGCGCTCGGCGACCGCACTGTTCTCGCCGCCCATCCGGGCACCCATGCCGCCGCCGGACGAACCGAGTACGTAGCGCAGGTCTCCGCTCTTGGTCCATGTGTCCAGTTGCAGCACGGAGGGTGCGTTGTCGCTGCCGAGGAAGCCGCCCATGCCGATCACGGTGGCATCACTGTTCAGGATGTAGGCAGCCGCTCCCATGGCTCCCCCGTCGACAGCGAGGGTGATACGGGCACCTTTCGAGTGCTCAGTGGCGTAGGTGAGGATCTTGCGCTGATCGGAGCCGAGGGTGGTGCCCCGGTCCGCTCCACCGAACCCGCCCGGACGGCCGCTGAAGCCGCCCGAGCCACCGCCGTTTCCCGGGAACGAGGGCATCGTGCCACCCGAGCCCGACCCCGGAGCGCCGCTCCCACCTGAGCCCGTTCCCGGGCCGCCGCTGCCGCCGCTGCCTTCCGGCAGGCTGCCTCCTCCCTTGCGTCCCGGCATCTCAAAGCCTTCGGGCAGGCTGCCGCCCCCATTGCCTCCCGGCATCTCAAAGCCCTCGGGCAGGCTGCCGCCCCCATTGCCTCCCGGCATCTCAAAGCCCTCGGGCAGGCTGCCGCCGCCGCTGCCTCCCGGTACACGCCCGGAGCCGAAGGACATCGTCACGGGTCCGGCCGTCGGATTCGCTCCGCCCATCGCCGATCCGGATCCGCTCGGCACGCTCACGGCCCATGCGCACGGTGCGAGCAGGATCGCCGGTACCGCACCGCCGAGGGCAGCCACCGCCAGCCGCGGCTTCAACACCGCGGCGGCCAGCAGCCCCGCAGCGACCAGCCCCCATGCCGACACCACCCAGGCCAGCCACCCGTGCCAGGACGGAACCCGCCGCATCACTACTGCCGCCCAGGTCACGGTCAGCAGCACGGTCCCGGCACCCACCGGCAGTGCCCAGCGCGCCCCGGCCCGGTGCGCCCGCGCCAGTGCGGCGACAAGGCCGGCCGACAACGCGGCGATGGCTGGGGTGAGTTGGGTCGTGTAGTACGGGTGGAACGTACCTTCCTGCGTGGAGAACACCAGGCCGCACACCAGCAGCCAGGTCCCCCACAGCACCCACCCCGAGCCCGCCGACGCCTCGCCCGCCGAGTCGCTGCCGCGTCGACGCAGCACCACCTGGGCCGCGGCGACGATCAGCGCCACGGCACTCACCGGCAGCAGCCAGCTGATCTGCCCGGCCACCTGGTCGTTGAACAGCCGCAGCAGCCCCGCCTCACCGCCGAAGGCACCGCCGATGTTGCCCATGCCGCCGCTGCCCGCGCTCGTACCGAAGATCCTGCCGAGCCCGTTGTAACCGGTCACCAGGTTCCAGGCGCCGCCGTCGGTGCTGCCGCCGATGTAGGGCCGGTCGCCCGGCCACCAGGCGACCATCGCCACCCACCACAACGAGGAGACGGCACACACGGCACCGCCGATCAGCAGACGCCCGACACGTGACAGCCAGGTACCGCCCGCGCCGACCAGCCAGGCCGCGGCGAGCGCCGGCAGCACCATCCAGGCCGCCATCATCTTGGTGAGGAAGCCGCAACCGATCAGGAATCCGCTCGCGCACAGCCACCACGTGCCGTGCCGGGTCGACTCGGACTGCAGAGCGCGCGTCAGCGCGTACGCGGCGGTGACCAGGAAGAGCACCAGCAATGTGTCGGGGTTGTTGTCCCGGTTGATCGCCACGGTGATCGGGGTCAGGGTCATCACGAGGGCGGCAAGGAGCGCCGCGCCCTCGCCCGCCCAGCGCCGTACCGTGCGGTGCAGTACGAAGACGGCGGCGACTCCCTCCACCAGTTGGGGCAGGAGCAGTGCCCACCCATGCAGACCGAAGATCTTGCTGCTGATCACCTGCGGCCAGAGCGCGGCCGGGGGCTTGTCGACCGTGATCACTCCGGCCGGGTCGAAGGAACCGAACAGGAAGTTCGTCCAGCCCTGGCCCATCGACTTCACAGCGGCCGAGTAGTAGCTGTTGCCCCAGCCGAGGGAGTCGAGCGCCCACCCGTACAGCAGCGCGGCCAGCAGCAGGATCACGCCCAGCGCGGCGGGGGCCGCCCAGGGCGGCAAGGCGCGGCTGATACCAGGAAGGCGCGTGGCGGTGCCCGAAGGTGCCTCGGTGGTGTGAGTCACGGGAAGATTCGCTCTCAGGTCTCAGGTCTCAGGTCTCAGGGAGGGGGTTCAGGACGCGCGGCGGAACACGGCAAGGCGCAGCACCAGGAAGCGGATGACGGTCACCAGGACCGAGGAGACGGCCAGCACCAGGGTCTCGGCCGCCGCCGACGCGTCCGGCACGGCATCGCGGAAGACCAGGACGGCCGCCGAGGTGATGACGTAGCCGACGACGAACAGCGCACCCGCGCCCAGATGGGCGCGACCGGCGCCGACGCCGTCCGCGACGTAGCGGAAAGTGAGTCGGCGATTGGCTTCGGTGTTGAGGAGCGTGAGCACCAGCAGGGAGACGAAGTTGGCCGCGGCGGGCGGCCACCAGCCACGCAGCAGCCAGTACAGCAGGGCCTGTCCGACGGTCGAGGCGATGCCGATGACGACGAAGCAGGTGATCTGCCAGGCGAGTTGGGAGCGGGCCGGGTCCGGGGCCAGGACCGCGTCGGGATGCTCGGCGGCCGGTCGCGGGCGGGCCGGAACGGGGACGCGGGCCGCACCGGACGCCTTGAGCCGGGCCATCCGCCACAGGCCCTTGAGGTCGTCGGTTGCGGTGCCGACCACGTCCACCCGGGTGTCTACGTCCTCCACCCAGTCGACGGGCACCTCGTGGATACGCAGCCCGTTGTGCTCGGCGAGCAGCAGCAGTTCGGTGTCGAAGAACCAGGCGTCGTCCTCGGTCTTCGACAACAGCGGACGCAGCACCTCGGTGCGGGCAGCCTTGAACCCGCACTGGGCATCGCTGAAGCGGGCACCGTGGGTGAGCCGGATCAGGGCGTTGTAGCAGCGGGAGATCAGCTCCCGGCGCGGACCGCGCACGGTGCGGGCGCCGGAGGCGAGGCGGCTGCCGATGGCGAGGTCGGAGTGGCCGCTGGCGAGCGGGGCGATCAGCGGCAGCAGCCCGTCGAGGCCGGTGGACAGGTCGACGTCCATATAGGCGACTATCTCGGCGTCGCTCGTACTCCAGACGGTGCGCAGCGCGAGGCCACGCCCCTTGCGTTCGAGGTGGACGACACCGACGCCGGGCAGTTCGCCGGAGAGTTCCCGGGCCACGGCGAGGGTCCCGTCGACGCTGGCGTTGTCGGCCACGGTGATCCGCCAGGGGTACGGCAACTCGTCGCGAAGCCGGGCGTGCAAGGTACGGAGGCAGCCGGGCAGCGCGCGTTCCTCGTTGTGGACCGGGATGACGATCTCGACGGTCGGTGTACGCGTCGCGGCCGAGTCCGTGGCGTCCGCCGGCGTCGGCGGCTGGAAATTTCGAGCCGTACGCAAGCCACTGATTGTCTGCGTCATGGATTCCTCGAGTGATGGGGATCGGTGGGGGCGGCTCCCGTGCACACCCGCGTCCTGGCGGCGCACTGGTCGACTCTGGCCTGTGCGGCAGGGGAAACACGGGGAGAAAGCTGGGAACTGACGGGGAGTCCGCTGTCAATCCGTCCGCCGACGGGCGGCCGGGAACAGCACCGATCGTTGCGAGGGAAACTGGGAGGACGAGGTAAGCGGCCCGAGAACCGGCCGAGAGAACGCTGTGCGACCGCCCCGGCGACGGCCGCATACCGCGTTTGCGGTATACGGCCGCTGCCGCAGCGGGATGACGTGCTCGGTCGGGCACGGCACGTCCCTCTTCCTGCTCTGAGCGACGTTCTTCGCCGAAGTCATCCCGGCCACATCCTGGATGAGAACCCAATGAGTTTCTGATCAATATCTCAAGCAGTGTGGTTGCGGGCGCAGACCCTATGGCATGGTCATCGGAAAGAAACGATCTCGTTTCGAGAAGGCGGTGACCCGTGGAACGTCGCTCACGGCTCTCGCCCGAGCACGCATGGGTGCCATGGGGCCCATGGGTGCCATGTTCGGCCTCGCCGCCTGACTACGAAACCGGTAGCAGGCCAGGCAGAGAAATTCAAGGAGAGGATGAAATGTACGAAAACGGCGTACGCCGGGGAACGACTTGTGGTGGGGTTCACATGGAGGTCGCGGCATGAGTAACCTGATATCGCGACGCACCTTCGTTCAGGGCTCCGGAATTACCCTGGGGTCTACCTTCCTCGCTTCCCCTTCCTCTGCACGCGCGGCCGACCGAAGTCTTTTCGCCTATGTCGGCTTCGGAACCGAAGGATGGAACGGGGGATCCACCGGCGGCGGTATCAAGACCTTTCGCGTCAACATGGCCGACGGATCACTGGAGCCGGTGAGCGAGACCGGGTCGGAATTCGCGGATATGAATTGCGACGGCATTTGCACTTCGCTCGATGGACGCTTCGTATACGGCACCAATCGCACGACAGCGCAGGACGGCATACCCGGTTACGGCGGTGGAGTTTACGCTTTCGCCATCGACTCCAAAGATGGATCGCTACAGCACCTCAAGACCGTGCATTCCATGGGTTCCAATCCGTCGGGCGTGCTGGTCGACAGTACGAACGGCAGGCTGGTCGCAAGCAATCGCGGGGCGATCAGCAGGGTCACGCTGATCGTGAAAAAGCGTGGCGTGTGGGCCATCGAGCGGCCTACAGACGATGCCACCGTCGCGCTGTTCCCTCTTGGCACGGACGGGTCGATCGGACAGCCCTTGGACGTTGCCACCTTTACCGAAGGGATGGCGCCTGGGAGCGAAGAGCTGCGGCCCGAGGATCTGGGGGCAGACTCCATGGTTCAAAACGGACCAGCATGCCACGGCATTGCACTCGACAGCACAGAACATTGGCTCATCGCGACGGACAACGGCTACGACCACATCTATGTCTACCCATACGGTCCCAACGCTCGCCGACTGGCGGGACAGGCGTTCCCGGTCGAGGCGGGATCGGGGCCCAGGCACGTTGCGACACATCCGAAGGCTCCCTTCTTCTTCGTCACCAACGAATGGTCCCCATCCATCTCCGCCTTTCAACTGAATGAAAAGACCGGCGGCGTCCGGCACATTCAAACGATCGGCGTCTCGGCCGACAATCCGTCGCCGGGCAAGAACGAAGGCAGCGTCTTCGAGTACGACGGTCCTTCGCCAGCGGACGTACGTGTGCACCCGAACGGCCGGTTCGTCTACGCCTCCACGCGCCGGGTAAGGAGCTCCCAGGGCGGGAACGACACAATTTCAGTCTTTGCGTTCGACCAGGGTACGGGTCGCTTGAAATTTGTGGACGAGGTCGAGACCGGAGGGAAAATGCAGCGCGAGTTCAATATCGAGCCGTCCGGCAAGTTCCTTTTCGCCTGCAACATGGACTCGAACAACGTGACCACGTTCGCCCTGGACGGCAAGACCGGCAAGATGAGTCACGTCGCAACAACCACGGTGCCCCGCGCAGCGGTAATTGGTTTCGCGTCGCTTTGACCCGTTGGTACTCCAGCTGTAGGTCGTGATCTTCATGTCTGGGATGCGGATTGCCGCCGGTAGTGACTGGTGCGTGGTCGTGCCTGGTGGCGGCACCAGTCGAACCAGTCAAGCCGGTGGTCCGCGTCGCAAACGGACCGGACCACGAGCGCGATGAACAGGTGGCAGATCTCGTTGCAGGACAGCGGGATCAGGTCGTCTGGCGTGGGCCGGTGCGCGTGTTCGTCGGCGCGGACGACGGCGAGGAAGGCATGGCCCAGCATCGCGAGGGTGACCCAGCGGGCCCACGAGGGGTAGCGGCGGACCTGGTGCTCATCCAGCCCGGCCAGTCCCTTCTCAGTTTGGAAGGTCTCCTCCACCCGCCATCTGGAACCCGCGACCTCGACCAGGGTGGCCAGGGATACCGGCGTGGTGGAGTAACAGCGGTAGTAGGCGAGTTCACCGGTGCTGCGGTTGCGGCGGATCAGCAACTGGTGGCGGCCCGGCTGCCTCGGCGAGGTCGATGACGGCAGTCGTAGAACCGCTGTCCCTTCGCGCCGTGCCCGGCCGAGAGCTTGTGCCAGGCCCGCTTCGGCACCTTCCGCGCCAGGGCATCGGCGCGGAACTTGCCTACGCCGGTCGGCACTTCGGCCGGGCGGGCCACCGTGATGGAGCGGCGTACTTCGCAAGGAGGGACAGCGCGGGGCCGACGCAGGATCGGCCGTGCCGGCGATGAGGTTCTGGTCGTCGCTCTGTGCGCGGGTGAGCGACTGCTGCGTGACGGTCAGCGGGCCTACGGCGGGATGCCGTAGACCCAGCGTCATCACCCCGCAGAAGCAGACGTCGTTGCCCGACCACAGTCGGGTGAAGTCCGCGCTGTGCATGCTGAGCTCTCCGATGAGTCCCGGTCGGCGAGTGCAGCGCGGACCTCGGGGAGGCCAGGCCGACGGGCCCGAACACGCCGCGCCGCTCGTCGAACTCGTCGAGATCACCTCGGGCTCATCATCACCGCCCGCGTCGGCTATGAGAAGCACGATCCGGCCGGGAAGAACAACGGCAACAGCCGCAACGGCACCCGGGCCAGGACCGTGCTGACCGGCGGTGTCGTGGGGCCGGTGGAGGTGAGGGTGCCCCACGACACCGCCGGCACCTTCGAACCGCAGATGGCCAGAATGCGGCAGCGCCGCCTGACCGGCGTCGACGGGCTGGTGCTGTCGCTCTCGGCGAAGGGCATCACCCACGGAGAGATCTCCGCGCAGCTCACCGAGATCTATGGGGCGGAGGTGTCCAGACAGATGGAAGTCGCCCACCCTGGGGAGGCCGAGCCGCTCCTGCCGCATAGTACGGTCGTTGCCGCCGGTTCCGCAGTGCCGAAGCCGCGATGCGCGCCGGATACCCAGGTGCGGCAACAACTGCCTTGACAGAGAAGGAAAACGGGGAGAGCGATGCATGGAAACGACGGACCGCGTCGAGCAGGGCGACGGAGCAGGGCAGCGGTGCTTTGTGTGACGGCAGTGGCGGGCGCGGCGCTGCTGGCCGGATGCAGTGAGGACTCGCCTCCGCCGCCGGTCGAGTTCGGCGCGGCCAAGCCCGCGGGGGACAAGCTCGGTATCCAGGCGCCGCCGAACGCCTCGGTGCGGTTGAGCCAGTGGCCCGACGGCTGCAAACTGCTGACGGACGGGGAGATCCAGGCATTCCTGCCGCAGGCGAAGTCCTTCGAGCGCAAGCCGGTCAAGGTGAGCATCCTCAACTTCAATCCCCTCGTCGAACCAGACCCCGGAACCACCGGTGATGTCCCGCGCGGCGGCTGCGAGTTCGGCTTCAACCTGCCTGGCAGCGGCGGTGGCGACTACGCCAACAGCCACATCACCGTCACGGTGACCGCAGTGGCCGATCCGGCACTGATCGCCAAGAAGTACGACGAGGACAAGCAGGACAAGACCAAGGAGAAGGACTTCACCGATCTCGCCGCTACCTGGGGCGCCGAGGGCTGCTACCGCGTCAGCGGCGTGGCCCGGGACGCGGCGTACTGCCACCAGGGGCCCTACCTCTTCGAACTCGGCGGTTCCAGTTGGGCTGAGGGCCTGGTGAAGGACCCAGGTGTGGACGCGAAGCCCGCCGAGAATCGGGCGGCCGCCGAGAAGCGCAAGACGATCTGGACCGAGAAGGCGTTGTCCCAGGCTGCACGCACCGTCGCCGCGCGAATGTCTTGACGAGGGCTCCGCCCGCTCCCGTGCCAAGCTCGTCGCCAGTGTGCTTGTGCGGTACGGGAGGTGGGCGGTGCCGCGCGGCGCTGCGAGGGTGGCGGGTGCGCGCCGGGGCGTCGGAGGGTGGTTTTCAGCCTGATTCTGCAAGGAACCCCGGATCTTCGGGCCCGGGAAGAATTGCATCCTGAGCCAGGCGGCGCAGGGCGCGGCCGGTCTTGGAGGGTAGTGCAGCGTTCACGCAGCGGGCAGCCGGTGACCGCCACCCGGAGCGGCGGTGGTCCGAGGACGGCGTCGTGCCCGGCCGGTTCGAGGTGTCCGCGCAGGTCGGCGGTGCCGTGGGCCTCGTCGCCGAGCACCTCGACCGGCTCGTCCTCGACTGTCAGGAGGTCCTCGGCGATCTTCGCCTGGTGGTGGGCAGGGCCTGCCGGGGGACAGGGCGACCTCGGTGAGCAGGCCAGTCTCCGGCTCCAGGGGGACGTGGCCCTTGAAGCCCTCCTGGTGGCGGGTTCGGGCGCGAACACCTCCGGCGGCAGCAGCCGCTCACGGTGCTCAGCCAGGAACGCGAACACACTCCCCGCCGGGATCAGCTCCCGGCAGGTCACCCACACACACCCGACCCGGCCGTCCACCGGCCCGCGGTCGATCCGGTCGCCGCCGGACTCGCCGCACATTCCGCCACCCCCGACCAGTGCCGCGAACTGCCCACCCTGGCTGCGGAGATGGCCGCGGCCGGGCTGGAGGCCGCCCTGGACGCCTGCCTCGTGCACGACATCGCCTTCCACCGGGTGGTGCTCAACGCCTCCGGCAACGAAATGTTCGCCCGCCTCGGGGAGGTGGTCGCCGAGGTGCTGACTGGCCGCACCGAACACCATGTGATGTTCACCGAGCCCGCCCCTGCCGCGGTCACCCTCCATATGCGGGTCGCCGAGGCAGTCCTCCGCGTTCCGTGTCGGTTCGGGCGGTGCGGGAGCGGTGGCGGTCCTCGGCGTCGAACTCCGCGAGCGAGCGCGCCCCGGGCCCGATCGCTCGTTCCAGAGCGTGCAGGAGCGTGTCCTCCAGGCCGCCCAGGGCCTCGGCAAGTTCCTCCGCGACGTCCCGGACGATCTCTCCCGCCACCGCTTCCACACAAGTGCGGGGTCCGAGCTTGCTCACCGCGGCGGCCGCGCGGGCGGGAGTGAGAAGTGCCGATGCCCGGACCAGGAGCCAGGCGGGTACCCCGGCTGCGCCCTGCGGCGGTGCCAGATAGGGGCGTGCGCCGTCGAATCGCTCGTCCTCGGCGAAGGCATCCTGCTTCACCTTGGCCACCGGGCGCGTGCCGCCGCCCGAAAGACCCGACTCCTGCCACTCTCCCGCCGGTTTGATGACGTAGCCCTCGGCGAGGTTGTCCACCAGTTCGGGATGCCCGAAGAGGGCAGGGACCTTGGTGGGGAAGGTACGGGGCAACTCCTGGAGCCTGTTGAGCGTGTCGTACCCGAGTGCGGGGACGCACACCAGCCCGGCGACCACCGCGGCGTCACGCAGGGCCCGGTCAGAGATCCACCAGCGTCCCTCGGCCGTCTCGACCGAAGCATCGAACGGCAGCCAGTGCAGGCCCGGCGCGTACCACACGCCCGTCTGGACCGGCTCGGCTCCCGCGACAGCAGGAACATCCCGGTGCGGGTAGCATCCACCGGCCAGCTCGCCATAGAGCGTCACCACCGCAGCGTCGCCCCGCACGCCGCGCACAGCCGAGGCGAAACGGGCTGCCGCCACCGACAGCAGCGGCCAGACCCTGCTCACACCGAAGAAGTCATCCAGCCCATCGTCTTCCAGCAGCTCACGCCGCTTTGCCGGACGGACCCCGCCGGCATCGCAGACCACCGCGAAGTGTGCCCCATGTACCTTCTCCACCGCGATCCACTCCCGGACCCCGGACATCCCAAGGCCCCCCTTCGCAGAGATCTTGGGATACGGCAGCAACGTCGAACTCGCAGACTCGCTCTCGGACACAGAGGCGATAATGGCCGTGCGACCCGGCACCCGGCAACGGAGATTCACCTTTGGCCGGAGCGCAGGACCAGGCGGAGGCCGTGTGCGCGTCCCCGGAATCCTCGTACCAGCGCCCCCGTTCGGCGCGCGGACTCGGGCTGCGCCAGCGCATGCCTCACCTGCGAGCGCGCCGACGACCGAGCAGATCCCGGCGTGGACGCCGTGGGAGCCGGGCAGTGGCTTGTGGGTGATGGTCAAGGATGCGTCGAGGATCGGAGCGTTCAATGTCCAGACGCCGTCGTGGTCAGTCCGCCGGGCGGAGGTGAGGGTGTGGGTGCCGTTCGCGGTAAGTACGGTGAGCCATGACGTGCCGTCTCCCGTGGTGTCCCAGACGCTCAGGTAGCAGCCGTCGCCGAGGTCGAGTGCGAGCCAGGGGGAAGCGAAGAGGGTCGTCGGCAGCACCATCGCGTGGATCTTCACCCAGAAAACAGTGTTGTTGCTGCGAAGCCGGGCGGTGAACCACCAGGAGGCGTGGTCACGGTGGCTCCAGTAACCGGAGTGGGTATCGCTCGCTGCCCCGGGGAGTGGCTGTCCGGGGCCGGCGTAGGTGGTGGATGAGTCAGACGGCAGCGATATCGATGGCCTTCTCCTTGAACTGCCGGGCAGCCAGGGACATCATGAGGCGCTTGCCTGCCGGGCGGCTCATCAACTTTTGAGTGAAGGTCCGTACGGCCTTGTCCCGGCGGGTCTGGGGGACGAACATCGTCAGGCCCTGCGTGCGGCCGGTTTTCTGCTGGACGGCTATGAAGGGGCGCAGCTTCTGGTCCCATTCGCGTAGGGCCCGCGCGGTGTTGTGGGGGTTGCGCTGGAGCAGGGTGCCCAGGAGGTCGGCACCGGCCATGGCGGTGGAGGCGCCCATACCGGAGTAGAGGGTCAGGCACCAGGCGGCATCGCCGAGCAGGACGATCCGGTCGGTGTGCCAGGTGTCCATCTCCACTTGGTGGACGGAGTCGAAGAGGTGGTTGTCGGCCTCTTCGAACTGCGTCAGGAGGTGTTCCAGGACGGGGCCGGCCGGTTCGGGGCCGAAGGCGGCGCGCAGGGATTCGATGGGCGGGCGGCGGAACTGGGCGTCCTCGTCGTCGGTGCGGTAGTTGAACAGCACGCCGGGCTGGTGGTCGGCGAAGGGGAAGGTCCATACGGAGCGGCCTGGTTCGGCCAGGACGAGGCCGTCCTGGGATCGGAAGCCGGGCACGGTCTCCTTGATGACGGTGGCGCCGATGATGTGGTGGAGCGGCCGCATGAACTCGCTGTCGGGACCGAAGGCCAGGCGGCGGGTGGTGGAGCGCAGTCCGTCGGCACCGACGACGAGGTCGAACTGCTCAGTGGTTTCCGAGATGTTCTCGCCGGTGGTGGTGCGCAGGGTGACGTCGACGCCGTCGGGGTGTTCGTCGAGGGCGGTGGGGGTGGTGCCGTAGCGGATCTCGGTGCGGGCCGCGACGGTGTCGTACAGGGCGGCCTCGATGTCGCCGCGGAGGATGAGGCGGGGGCCGCCGGGAAGATCGCCGTAGCCCATCCCCGGCCGGCGGCGGCCCGCACGGTCGATGTCATAGGTCACACCGTCGGGGTTGGCGCGGTTGCCGATGGCGTCGAGGACACCCATGCGCTGCGCGGTGGCGCGGCCGGTCTCGAACAGGCCGACGAAGTAGCCGGCGTCGCGGCGCCCGGGGGCACGTTCGACGATGACGGGCTCCCAGCCGACCTCGCGCAGGCGCATCGCGGTGGCGAGGCCGCCGATGCCCATGCCGACGATCAGGGCGCGGGGTGCGTGTGCGTTCATGGCCTCTTCTCTCCTTCTTTGGGGTGCTCAGCACGGCGGTGCCGATCGAGCCGCCGATCTGCCGCATGGTGTTGACGCCGGCGGAGCCGACACCTGCGTCGGCCGGGTCGATGCCGGCAGTGGCGGCGGTTGCCGGCACTTCTCACGGCCTGGTCGGCCCGCGGCGGGCTCGATCCGGGGGCGAAAGTGCTCATCGGCTCTCCGAACACGGGACATCAAATGGAGAGATCTTCTCCGGTTGCCAGGTTCACCGTAACACCAAAGCGGAGATGCCTTCTCCACATGCCTGGGTACAGTAGGAGTCATGAGCAGCCGGACCGCCCCCGCCCCGCCCCCCGAGAAGCGCCCGTCACGCCCCCTACGGGCGGACGCGGAACGCAACCGGCGCCGCATCATCGCCGCCGCCCATGAGGTCTTCGCGCGCCGCGGCCTGGAGGTCACCCTCGACGACATCGCCCGCCACGCAGGTGTAGGCGTCGGCACCGCCTACCGCCGCTTCGCCAATCGCGACGAACTCATCGAAGCGGTCTTCGAAGACTCCGTGCAGCGCCTGGTCGCACTGGCAGAGAGAGCCCTCTCACACCAGGACCCCTGGGACGGCCTCGCGCAACTCCTCCTGTCCACCGCCGAGAACTTCGCTGCGGATCGCGGACTGAGAGAGGTCCTGCTCGAAGGCGACCACGGCCAGGCCCGGGCCGTCGCCGTGCGGGAACGCCTCACCCCTCTGATAGAAGCCGTCATCAAACGTGCCCAACAGGCCGGGCAGCTCCGCGACGACATCGTGCCGACCGACTTCCCGCTCATTCAGCTCATGCTCGGAGCTGTCACCGAGCGCAGCCGGGCCGTCGCCCCCGAATTGTGGAAGCGCTACGTCATCCTCATCCTGGACGGACTGCGCCATGACCGGGACCGCCCGACCCCGCTGATTCACCCGGCCCTCGGCCAGGAGGAATTCGACCAGGCGATGACGTGACCGTCGAGCGGCACGTCGTATGCACGGCTGTCCGCTCAGCGGTTGCCTCCCACTCCCCTGCCCACGACACCCGCTCCGGCGCGCCGGACATCACGGCGCTTGCACCTGGTCGTAGCGGCCGAGGAAGCGGTATCGGCCGTCGTGGACCTGGTACAGGAAGCTGGTCTTCTCCGGCAGCAGGGCGTGTGTGAGGTCTTGGCGGAAGCGGAGTGGCTTGGCGATGCCGATGTGGCTGATGTGGAAGAGGCGTTCGGCGACTTGGCCGGGCTCCATGTCGGTACCGCCGCCGAGGTCGTCGAGGGTGGCGGCGATGAGGCCCACGGCGTCGTAGGCTTCCGCGGCCCAGCGGGCGGGAAGCTCGCCGTAGCGGTCGCGGTAGGCAGTCGTGAAGCTGCGGGCGGCCTTGCCGGGGGCCGACTGCGGCTCGGTGTAGGGCGCTTCGAGGACCCAGCCCTCCGCGGCCGGGCCGGCTGCCGCGGCGAAGGCGGGGCGCAGCACGGGTTCGAACGTGGCCCTGGGGCCGTCGAAGCCTGCCTGGGCCAGGGCGCGGGCGCAGGCCGCGGCCCGGTCCGGGGAGGTGCCCGCGTACACCACGGCGTCGGGGTGCAGGGCCAGAGCGTCGGTGACGGTCGCCGTGAAGCCGTCCGCGGCCGCCACCGCGTGGACGGTGACGGTGCCGTTGCCCGGAGGTGCCTCGCGCAGGCTCGAGACGATCCTACGGGCCGCATCCCCGGCGGCCTCGTCCTCGACGACCGCGGTGCGCTCGACGCGGCGCACCCGGGTCAGGTAATCGATGACGGGCAGCGTTCTGTTGGTTTCCGACGCCCGAGTCACGCACAGGGTGCGCAGCGAGTGCGGGGCCAGCCCGGTGGTGTCGTCGTCGATGGATACGAGCAACACCGGCATGGACGCCGACGCGTACTGCGGGACCGCCGTGCGGGCGGCGGCGACGGTGGTGGGGCCGATCACGGCGGTCAGCGAGCGATCGGCGAGGAGTCGGCGGGCGGTCTCCTTCGTCCGGGCCGGCCGGCCGCGATCGTCGTACGGGAGGAGCCGGAGCCAAAAGCGCGCGTCGTCGCGGGAGTTGTGGTGGGACACGGCAAGGCGGGCGCCACGCTCATGCGCTCTGCCGATTGCGCCATCGCCGCCGGTCAATGTGGCGTGCAGCCCAATGGTGTGAGTGGGCAGGTTCCGGCGCGTGCCACCGGCCCCGGTCCTGCCGTCCCGTGCGGCCAGCAGCGCGGCGGCGGAGGCGGCGAGCACCACGGTCGTCGAGCCGGCGATGGCGAGCACCCGGCGGCGGGTGTGCGTACGGGCGTCGAGCGCTGGGGCCGGCTGCGGATGTTCCGGTGCGGCCTCGCGGGGCGGTGGGTCGAGGGCGCGGGCGGAGCGTTCGGCGACCAGTCGCAGCACGACGGGCGGCAGCCAGTCGTGCTGTGCCTCCTCGCCTGTCGCGGTAGCGGGTTGCGCGGAGAGCAGGCCGGTGAGGTCGGCCGCGGTCGGGCGGCTTTCGGGGGCCTTGGCCAGGCACTGGGCTATCGCCGCGCGCAGCGGTGGGGGCTGCTGGTGGAGGCCGTCGAGGTCCGGCGGTTCGTGGAGGGTGCGGTACAGGACGGCCTCGGGATTGCCGGAGCCGAAGGGTCGCCGGCCGGTGGCCGCGTACGCCAGCAGGCAGCCGAGGGCGAAAACGTCGGCGGCCGGGCCCGCTGCGCTGCCGTCCGTGCTGATCTGTTCCGGGGCCAGATAGCCGGGGGTGCCCACGATCGCGCCGGGTTCGGTCAGTGCGGTGGCTCCGGCGGCGCGGGCGATGCCGAAGTCGATCAGCCGTGGGCCGTCGAGGGCGAGCAGCACGTTGCCGGGTTTGACGTCGCGGTGCAGCAGGCCGGCTCCGTGGAGCTCGGCCAGCGCCTCGGCCAGCATGGCGCCGAGGGCGGCGACGGAGTCCGGTGGCAGCGGGCCGCAGGCGTCCACCGCCTCGGCGAGCGAGGGTCCGGGCACGTAGGCGGTGGCCAGCCAGGGCTCGCGGGCGTCGGGATCGGCCGCGGTCACGCGCACCACCCAGCGGCCGCTGAGCCCACCGGCCAGGCGCGCTTCGCGCCGGAAGCGTTCGCGGAAGGCGGGGTCGGCGGCGTGCT
This sequence comes from Streptomyces sp. NPDC004752, assembly GCF_053601275.1. Lineage (NCBI taxonomy): Bacteria > Bacillati > Actinomycetota > Actinomycetes > Kitasatosporales > Streptomycetaceae > Streptomyces > Streptomyces sp. NPDC004752. The sequence continues at coordinate 66,758 of NZ_JBSGBN010000028.1, forward strand.
CGGGGTGGACGATCTTCAGCGCGGCCAGGGAGCCCGCGGGGGTGCGGGCCAGGTAGACCACGCCCATGCCGCCCGCGCCGAGCCGGGCCAACAGCCGGTGTCCGCCGAGTTCTTCGGGATCCTGCGTACGCAGCGGTCGCATCGTCGGTGGTGTTCCCGTCAGGCTCCGGGGATACCCATGGGGCCGACGTAGCCGAAGCGGCCGTGGGCGACGCGGTAGTGGTGCACCTCGCGCGGTTCGACGCGGCGGCTGTCATTGAAGGCGTACGTGGCGGCCACCCCCTTGAACCGGACCTGGGCCACGGCCCGCGCCAGCTGCTCACGGCTGGGGCGGCGGTCGCCGGTCTTTCCGGCGAGGGCGTCGATCCGTCCGGCCACCAGGCGGGCGATGTCGTACGCTTCGGCCGCCCATGGGCCGGGCGCGCTTGCGTAGCGCTTGCGGTAGGCGGCGGCGAAGCTGCGTACGGGCTGGGCCTGGGGCCCGATGTACGAGGTGAGCACCTGCCAGCCCGCCGCCGCCTTGCCTGCCGCGGAGGTGAAGGCCGCCGTGGCCGAGGGAGCATCGAGGAACCGGGGCCCGGTGAAGCCGCGGTCGGCGAGCGCGCGGGCGACCTGTGCGGCGCGCTCGGGGGTCCCGACGTAGTAGAACCCGTCGACCCCGTGGTCGAGCATGTCGGCGACGACCGGGGCCAGTTGGGTCGCGACCGCGGGCACGACGCGGAAGTGGAGTCCCGGCTGTGCGCTGCCGGCGGCGCTGTGGGCGATGTTGACGGATTCCCAGCCGGCGAGTCTGCCGGCCCGGTCGGCCAGCAGGCCGAGGCGGCGAGTGCCTTGTCCGCGCAGCGCTGCGACGGTGGTGTAGGCGGTGTGCGCGGTCATCGGCGTGGTGTGGAAGTAGGCGCGCGGTTCGGCGGTGCCGAGCCCGGTCTGAGCGGCGCTCAGGGACAGCTCGGAGACGGTCAGCAGCGGCTGGCCGGCGCCGTCGTAGATCTCCAGCGCGGCCTGCGTGGCGGCGTAGCCGGTGGGGCCGAGGACGGCGAGCACGTCGCGGTCGCCGGTGAGCCGCCGGGCCACTTGCCGGGCTCGTTCGGCCTCGCCGCGGTCGTCCTCGACCCGCAGCTCAAGGGTGAAGTTTCCTTCCGCGCGGGCGTTGAACTGCTCCACCGCCAGCCGCGCACCCCGCTCCTGCGCCTTCCCGGCCTTGCCCTGCGGGCCGGAGAGATCCGCGTGGACGCCCAGGGTCCAACGCGGCCCCACGGCGGGTGATCCCGATGCGCCGTCCCGCAGTACTGCCCACAGCGCGGTACCGCCGCCGGCTGCCAGCAGCGCCGCGCCGCCTCCCGCCAGGGCCAGGACCCGGCGGCGTCCGGGCGATCGGGGGTCGGGTGCCGAGGCAGCCGTCGGTTCGATGCCGGGTAGGGCGAGGAGTTGGGCCGAGCGATCGGCGACGATCCGGACCACGGGGTCGGGGAGCCAGTCGATGTCTCCGGCCGGTGTGTCCTCCACCAGCGCCGCGTCGACGTCGGCGGCCGATGGCCGCTGCGCCGGGTCCTTGGCCAGGCACCGCTCCAGCAGCGCCCGCAGCTCGTCGTCCGCCATGCCGTCCAGGTCGGGTGCGTCGTGGACGGTGCGATACAGCAGCGCGTCGGATGCGCCGCTGCCGAACGGCGGACGCCCCGTGGCCGCGTACGTCAGCAGGCCGGCCAGGGAGAACACATCGCTCGGCGGGCCGATCCGCTGCCCACGTGCCTGCTCGGGAGAGAGGAAGCCGGGCGTGCCGATCACCATGCCGTCCGAGGTCAGGGCGGTCGCCTCGGTGGCGGTGGGGCGGGCGATGCCGAAGTCGATCAGCCGCGGGCCGTCGAGGGCCAGCAGGACGTTGCCGGGCTTGAGGTCCCGGTGCACCAGGTCGGCGGCGTGTACGGCGCTCAAGGCCCGGGCCAGGATCTTCCCCAGGATCCGTACCGCCCGCTCCGGCAACGGACCGCAGGCCGCGACGGCCTCCGCCAGCGAAGGCCCGGGCACGAACGCGGTGGCCAGCCAGGGCGCCACGGCCTCGGTGTCCGCACCGAGCACAGGGACCACCCAGGGGCTGTCCACCTGGCGGCCTGTGGCCGCCTCGCGGCGGAACCGGGCCCGGAACTCCGCCTGTTCGGCGAATTCGGGCTGGATCACCTTCACGGCGGCCAGCTCCCCGGCCTGCGAGCGGGCCAGGTAGACCACGCCCATGCCGCCCGCGCCCAGTCGGCCGAGCAGTCGGTATCCGCCCAGGTGCGCCGGATCGGTGGGCTGCAACGGCTCCATCAGCCAACCCCGTTCGTAGCCGGTGCACCGGATTTTTTCGCGGCGGAGCCGTCCGGATCAGGGGCGTCCGGATCAGGGGCGTCGGTATCCGCCCCGCCGCCACCGATCTGCTCCTCCACCCGCAGCAGCATCCCCGTCAGGCCCTCAACATCCAGGTCCTGCAGCTCACTCACGCTGCGGCCGGGCCCGGCGCACACGGAGACGCTCACGACGACCGGACCCAGGGTGGACTGCCGCCACCAGTACGGATAGGGACCGCCACGTGTGTCGCTGACACACTTACCGGTCTCCGACAGCGCGTCGTCGCTGGAGGTGTTACCGCCCTCGCCGCGTGCGAACGCCGACGAGAGGAGACCGGTCAACCGCTCGCCCGGCCGCAGCGTCTGCTCCGGGCAGCCGACCGCTTCCTCCAGCATCCGGGCCTGCTCCCAGGCCGCGTCCTTCGTCGTCCGGTGCACCGTGGCGGTGGCCGACAGGTGCACGGTCCCCTTGCCGCCGCTCGCCGGTATCTCGAAGTACCGGGTGAGTGTGGCCAGGACGTCCTTCGGCAGCGTCCGGCGGTGCCAGGTGCAGTCCTCCTGGAGGACCGTCCATCGATCGGGGTCGCTCTGATACGGCGTCGCCCGCACCACCTCCGCACCGAACAGGTACGGGTCGGCGATCACATCGCCGACCAGGCGCCGCGCCTGCGACGCCGTCCGCGGCTGCCCGGCACGATCCCCGTCCGGGACTGACGGCGTCGCGGATTGCCCCGCCTCGTCTTTTGGCGTTCCGGTCGCGGACCGACCCGGAGTGTTTCTGGACTCCGGCTTCCCGATCGGTCCTCCCGTACCGTCCGTGCAGCCCACCAGCAGCATGCCGCCCACGGCGGCCAGCGCCACGCACGAACGCAGCACCCTCACGTTCGCCACGCCCCACCCCACCTGTGTCCCTCGTCCCCGCGGTCAACGGAGCCACCAGCACTCTGATCGAACGATCGAACGCCACAATCTATCGCTGCTTCGACGGACAAGGTACTGATGGGGGGGAATGCTCATCGTCGGAATCGTGGTCGTCGCAGGGCTCGTCATCATTCCCCCTTGTGATCTGCCTCAGCTGGTGTCAAAGAGGTCGGTGAGCCAGGCTGTCCGTGCCGGGCGCGGTGTCGGGTCGATCACGCGGACAGTTTCGCAGGCAGCCTTCAGCAGTCCGGCTGCTCTTTCCGTGTCTTCGCGGGGATTGCCCGCGATCCCGACGTTTGCGCGGCCGTCGGTGATGAGGAGGGTCTCGACCTGTTCCGGCTCATACTGCCGCGCGAGCCGTGCGGCGAGCATGAGCCCTGATGCGAGCGGGGTGCCGCCTCCGGTGGGCAGGGCTCGTAGTGATGCCCGGGCGCGGCTGGTGCTTCGTGTGAGCGGCAATCCAATCGTTGCCTGTTGGCCGCGGACGATGATGATGCCCACGTGGGCCCGTTCGCGGTAGACCTGGTCGAGCACGGACATCGCATGGCCCTTGGCCGTGCGGATGGCTCGTTGGGCCATCGACCCTGATGCGTCGACGACGATGAGCACGACCCGGCCTCCGCGGCGGCGGCGCATGTGGCCTCGTAGGTCTTCGGGACGGATCACCATTCGGTCAGGACTGGCCGGGTTGTCTCCGGATGGTCGCGGTTGGTGTCTTCTGATGGGTTGCCAGGGCGCGGCCGCTTGGATGGTGGGGAGGAGCGCGAGACGTCCGGCTGCGCGGTCGGCGGTCACGACCCGGTGGGCACGTCCACGTCGCGGGTTGTCCTGGGGGCTGCCGCGGCGACCTTCCAGATAGCGGCGGGCCGCCCGGCGTTCGCGTGATGTCGGCCGCTGTTGCGGCGTCGGTAGCGTCTGCGGTTCCTGCGCCGGCTGTTCGCTCTCCTGGGTGTCCGCCGCTGAGTTCGGTTCGCTCTCGCCGCCGTCCGCCTGGGATTGGTCGTCTCGGGCTGGGTTCTCGCCGGGTTGATCGTCGTGATCTTCCTCGGCCGGTTGTTCGTCATGGGGTTGGTCGGCGGGGTGGGGCGGGGGTGGCAGTGCTATGTCCGCGCCACGTGGTGCGCAGACATGGCGGCGGACGACTTCGAGTGGCTCGGCACCGTAAACGGTGACGTCGATGGCCAGGCGGGTGGTGTCCACGTCCAGTGAGTGGTCGAGGATTCCGTAGGCGTTGAGTTCGTTCACCACATCGGCCGGGTCGGGCGCCTTGCACGGTTCGCCGGGGGTGCCGGCCGTGGGATCCGCGGTGCTTCGGTTGCCCATACCGATTCCCGTGCCGAGCATGACGACGGCGGTCAGCCGTCTGGCGAGGGCTTCGGGCACGTCGTCGAGCGACGCAGCGGACGCGAGGATCCGCGGGCAGCGAGCGGCTGCGGCGATGACGGCCGGATCGACCGTTTCGGGCGCGGGCACGAGGAGGGCGGTGGCCGCTCGTTCGAGGAGGCCGGACGGGGCCGTGTCTTCGAAGGGCCAGCGGATGCCGCCGTGCAGGGCGGCTGGTTCGGTGCCCGGTCCGAGTACGGCGGGTGTTGGCTGGAGGGTGGCGGCGATATGGCGCCAGAGGTGTTCTCGGTGCCAGGAGTCGCCCGCCAGGAGCAGTCCGAACCGACCGCCGTTCAGCCAGGCTCGCACGACGGCGGACGCGGCGGGTTCGAGGCCGGTGAGCGGGTCGGTGTCCGAAGGCATGGTGGGGTCGGCGTTGCGGTGTGCCCTGGGCTGTGCCAGTTGAGGGCTGTCTGTCATGTCAACACGGTGTCTACGACGTCACAGAGTCGTGTGTCGATGGTGCCGGGGTCGTCGAACGGTTCGCGTTGTACTCGGTGCCGCAGGCTGAGCAGCGCAACCACGCGCAGGTCGCCGTCGGTCACCTCGCTGGCTCCTCCCCCCTTGCTGATCTGATCGGTGCGAAAGGCGGCGTGTGCGCGGGCGGCGCGGACGAGGACCACCTCGGCACGGTGTCCCACCGCTCCGGATGCGATGCAGATCTGCACCGCCTTGTCCAGCACCCGTTCAGGAAGTTCGATGTCGTCCACGTGTTTACGGGCGAGCCGTACGCGTTCGGCAAGGTCGTGTTGGCTGTCCAGGTATCGGGCGGTGAAGCCGGACGGGTCGGCGTCGAAGGCCAGTCTTCGGCGCACGATCTCGGTGCGGACCTGTGGTTCGGCGATGGTGCGGACATGCGTGGACAGCCCGAACCGGTCTTCCAACTGGGGGCGGAGGTCGCCTTCTTCCGGATTGCCCGAGCCCACGAGCACGAAGTCGGCCTCGTGCCGGACCGAGAGGCCGTCACGCTGGACGTGGTTGATTCCGCTGGCGGCGACATCGAGCAGAAGGTCGACCAGGTAGTCGTCGAGCAGGTTCACCTCGTCGACGTACAGGAATCCTCCGTGCGCTTCGGCAAGCAGCCCTGGGGCGAACTCGCGGCGCCCCTGGGTCAGCGCGACGTCGAGGTCGAGGGAGCCCACCACCCGGTCTTCGGTGGCGCCGAGCGGCAGATCGACCACGGGGGCGTTGATGCCGGCCAGTTCCAGCAACGCGCCGAGTGAACGGACGGTGGTCGATTTCGCGGTGCCGCGGTCTCCCAGCGCGAGCAGTCCGGAAACCCGCGGGTCTACGGCGTTCAGCAGCAGCGCCCGTTTCAGCTCGTCCTGCCCCAGGATCGCTGTGAACGGATACACCGGATTCATCCTTGTCCAGCCCTTTCCTCTTGTCGTGTCATGCACCGGCGTGGTCGATGCCTTCGAGTGCGTCGTCGAGGCGGTCGGCGAGTTGCTCAAGTTCCTTCACCTCGGTCTCGTCGGCGTCCCAGAGTCCTCGTTCGTGCGCTTCCAGGAGCCGGTCGGCGAAGCGCTTCACCGCCGCCGGGTTGTGCTCGCTCATCCGCTGCCGCATCGCGGTGTCGAAGAGGAACGTCGCAGCCGCGGTGGAGAAGATCCACCCGTCGACCGAGCCGGTGGTGGCGTGCATGCCGAACGTGTTCTGCAACCGCCGGGTGAGCGCGGCGACCCCTTGGTAGCCGTGCTCGAGTTGGGCTTCGTACCACTTCGGGTTGAGCAGCCGAGTCCGCGACTCCAACCGCATCGCCTCGTCCAGGCTGCGGACGGTGGGACGGGCGGCGTAACTGTCGGCCACCATGGCGCGTGGACGCGCGCCGGCCTCGGCCGCGGCGGCCGCGGTGATCCCGCCCAGGAACTCGAAGTAGTCACCGGTGTCGGCCAGGGAGGTCTCGGCGGAGCCGATGTTCTGGAAGGTGACCCGCACCGAACGGAGCGTGCGACGCAGCAGCTTCTCCCGGTTCTCCCCGGTCAACCGGTGCCCGTAGGCGTAGGCCATCCGACGGGTGTAGACGTTGCCCAGATCGCCCTCGGTGTCCCATTGCCCGGCGTCGACGACATGGTCGACGCCGGAACCGTATTTCCCCGGCGGGGCCGACCAGATCCGCGTTGCGGCGTCCTCGACGCTGATGCCCAGCTCGTCGGCATGCTGCACGGCGTGGGCGCGCACGAAGTTGTCCTCCGGAGGTTCGTCCAGCACCGCGACTGCGCGGACGGCACGGTCCAGCAGTTCGATGGTGGTCGGCAGGGTGTCGCGGAAGACACCGGACACTGTGCAGACGATGTCGACACGTGGCCTGCCCAGCTCCTCCAGCGGGATCACCCGGAACCTGGTCATCCGGCCCAGCGCGTCCGCGACCGGCTCCACCCCGATCAGGGCGAATGCCTGGGCGCAGGCTTCGCCACCGCTCTTGATGTTGTCGATCCCCCAGAGCACGAGCGCCACGCTGTCCGGGTAATGGCCGTCGGCTTCCCGCACATTCTCCAGCAGGGCCTGCGCCGTCGCCCAGCCGCGGGTGATCGCCATCGTGGTGGGTACCCGGTACGGGTCGAGGGCGTGGGTGTTGCGGCCGGTGGGCAGCGCGTCGAGCTGCCGGGCGGGGTCACCGCCTGGTCCCGGGCGCAGATATCCCCCGTTCAGCGCGTGCAGCAGGGCGCCCGCCTCGTCGTTGGTCGCCAGCCGGTCGCGCAGGTCGGACAGGAATCCGGACCACCGTGCCCGAAGATCAGCCAGTGTTGTCGCTACCGCGTTCCATCCGGGCAGCCGGTCCGGGTCCGCGCCGCGCACCACGGCGTCGACCAGTTCGGTGAGGAGGGCCTCGACGCCGACCCGGCCGTCGTCATCCGGGGGCAGCCGGGTGACCGGGACCCCGGCGGTGAGTTCGCGTTCGAGCGCCACGGTCAACGCGGGCAGGTTCTGGTCCGGTCGCTCGTAGTCGCACGCGGCGCGCAGCAGGACCCGGGCCTCCTCGGGCGCGATTCCTCGGTCCACGACGTGCATGCCGATCGGGATCAGAGCCTGCTCGACCTCGTCCAGCCGGCTCTGCAGAGCGCGCAGATACGCCTCCGGCTCTCGCACCGCCAGCTCTGGGTCGACGTCGAGATGGGCCTGCTGGGCCAGGTCCACCAGTCCGGCCGCCGCGGTGGCACGTCGCGCGGTGTCCTCGTGGCCGAGCGCGGCGCGCACACCATCGCTGATCTCGGCCAGCGTGCCGTAGGCACCGGCCCGGTCCAACGGTGGGGTGAGGTAACTGGCCAGCGTCGCATGGGAACGGCGCTTGGCGATCGTCCCCTCCGACGGGTTGTTCATGCAATACAGGTAGAAGTGCGGTAGATCCCGGACCAGCAAGTTGGGCCAATCGTCCGGGGCGAGCCCGGTCTGCTTGCCCGGCATGAACTCCAGTGCCCCGTGGGTGCCGAAATGCAACAGCGCGTCCGCTCCGAACACCTCGTGAATCCAGGTGTAGAAGGCGATGAAGCTATGGCTGGGCGTCGCTGAGTCCGGCGGGTCGACGAAGAGCAGCGCGGCGGGGTCCTCGTCGTAACCGAACGACGGCTGCACTCCGATGAAGATGTTCCCCAACCGCACCCCACCGATCTGAACCGAGATGCCGTCGGTGTCGACGTCGCCGGGCGGGCGGCCCCACATCGGCTCGGCCCGTTCCGCATGGGCTCGCATGGCCCGTATGTAGTCAGCGGCGTGATACCGGTCGGCGACGTTGGTCTGCGTGCGCCGGCCGCCTCCCTCGTCAGTGACGACGAGGTCCAGCAATGCTTCGGGCGTTTCGGGTACCTCGACGGTGTATCCCGCCTCCGCGAGGCGCACCAGCACCCGGTGCAGTGAGGCGAACACGTCGAGATGGGAGGCGGTGCCGACGACGCCATGGGCGGCGTGGTAGCCGAAGATGACGATCGCGACACGTTTGTCCGCGTTACGCATCCGGCGCAGCGCCACCTGACGCGCGACCGTGCCGGCCAGCCGGTCGACGTGCTCGTGCACGGGAACCATGGCGTCGGTAGCCGGGTCCCGGCCGCCGATGACCAACGGCACCGCGCCGCCCTCCAGTTCTGGAATGGCCAGGTGCATCGCCACCTGCGACGGCGTCAGCCCGGTCCGGCTGGTGGCCCAGTCGGTCAGGGTCTGGCGGAACAGGAGGACCGGTGCCAGCTGCGGGGTGTTCTGCCCGAGCAGTAGCTCGATATCGATGTCGATGTTGGGTTGCCCATGTGAGCCGGTGAGGGTCAGTCCGCTGAGGTTCACCCAGGCGTCGATGTCGGGCACGCTCGTGATTGTCGACGGGCCGCCCAGTGCTTCGAGCGTGCCCATCCAGCCGACCACCTGAATCCTGCGCACCTCCAGGGCCGTGACCAGGGCTTCCACATGTGCTGCATTGCCGGCGAACACCTGGGTCGGCGTCGCAACCAGCACGACCCGGCCCAGCGGCTCCTCGGCATCTCGGGATGCCCCGTACTCCTGCAGCGCCGGTTCGAACACGTCCCAGCGTGCGGCGACCTCCAGCCGTGGATGCCAGAACCCGCTGGTCGGCAACGGGTCCGGCCACGCTGACGTGGCATCGGCGTCGCCACGCAGCACCGCGACGAGTGCGCGCAGCGCGAGGACGGCGTTGTCGATCGTCAGATACCGGAAGGCCTCGTTGACCTTGGCGAGGGCGCGAAGTTCCGCCGCCTCCGGTGGCAGCTGCCGCCCGAACGTGGACAGGGCACCCAACACCGCCTCGATCCGCGGCGGAACCGGACGCCCGGCCCGGCTCGACGCGCCGGCCGCAAGGGCCAGGTCCTGCCGTGTGTGGTCCGGGTCGGTGCCGAAACGACCCAGCCGAGCCGTACTCGTCACTTCTGACGCGTTCGGCACGACCGGCACGACAGCCAGCTGAGGGCGGCCGGCCACCGAACGAACGAGCGTCTCGACATCGGGCTGGTCATGCACCCCGTGCACCATCAGAACGTCCGCATCACCAAGCACCCGGGCAAGCTCACCCGGGTCGGCGAACACCGACCTGTCCAGCCGGGTCCAGGCCAACGCCGGCCCGGACTCGTCCGCATACCGCTGGACGGCCTGCCGCAGGACCAATGCGCTGTGTGCCTCAAAGCCGAGCGTCACCAACCGAATCGGCATGGTCGAAGGCGTGGTCGAAGGCGTGGTCGAAGGCATCGTCATGACTTCTTCCCGAATCGTTCCGGATGCAGCCACCGGGCGATCTGCTCCAGCCCTTTGGCGACGTGCACCCCTGCTGTCGCCGACGCATCGGTGGCTTTGACCAGCAAGATCCGCCCGTCTTTGACGACCCTCAGACCCGCCACGGCCTTGTTGTCCAGCAGCGGCCGGTAGTCGTCCATGCCTTGGCCGGTGTTGAGGAGGACGATCGCGTCCGGGTCAGTGCGTACCACGAGTTCAGGATCGGCCGACATGCCGTTGTCGATGCCTGCCTCATCGACGGACAGCTTCGCGCCCGCCGCCTGAACGATCGCCGAACTGATCGAGTCCGAACCCAGTATGTAGGGCTTTTGCGGGCCGAGTGACGTCATCACCAGCACCGAGGGCCGCTCTGCCACGTCGGAGACCGCGCCGGTCACCGCCGCGACCCGAGCGCGAAAGTCGGTCACGATGTCGTTCGCCCGTTGCCTGGCTCCCACCGCACGGCCAAGTGCCCGCACATTCCCGGCGATCTCGTCGAATGTGGCCCAGTTGTTCTCGATCGTCACGACCTTGACACCGCTGTCGCCCAGTGCGTCCTGAGTGTCCTGCTCCGAGGCGTGCCGCGCAGTCAGCACCACCAAGTCAGGCTGGTAGGACAGCACTTGCTCGGGGTCGATGTGCGCCACCGAGCTGATGGTGTGCGGCACCTTGGCCATCAGGTCCGGATGGTTGCCCCACGTCTTGCTGGTCGTACTCTCGGGCACGACGACAAGCCGTTCAGGCCCAACCAGCTGCACCAGCGTGTCAGCCGCGTCACTGGACAACGCCGCGATCCGCCGCGGGCCGGCATCCGCCCCTGCTGTCGACTGCGCCGGACGAGACTTCGTACTGTTGCAGGCAGTGATGCTGAACGCGAGCGCCGGCAACGCGAACATCACGGCGCGGCGGGATCTGGAAGTGGTCTGCGAAGACATCGTTCTTCACTTTCTCGGCAGGTAGGGGATGGGTTCGTCAAGAACGTCCAGTGCGGTCACGCGCAATGCTCCCGTGGCCGGATCATCGGACACGGCGCACCGCACCCCGTAGACGTCGGCAAGATGTTGTTCGGTGAGCACGTCCGGCGGCGGCCCGCAGGTGACAAGCCGACCCTCGTCCAGCAGCGCCAGACGATCGCAGAAGCGCGCCGCGTGGCCGAGATCGTGCAGGACGGCGACGACCGCCAGACCGTGCCCGGCACGCGCTTGTGTCCGCAGGAGGCTCAACACATGCAGCTGGTGGCGCAGGTCCAATGCGGCGACCGGCTCATCGAGCAGGAGCACGTTCGGCTGCTGCGCCAACGCTTTGGCCAGGTGCAACAGCTGCCGTTCCCCGCCGGAAAGGGTCGACACCGACTGGTTGCCGAAACGGGCAGCCCCGGTCTCCGCAAGCGCGGACTCGGCGATCTCGTAGTCCCGTGGACGCAACGGCGCGAACCTGCCGATGTGCGGGTGACGGCCCATCAGCACCACATCACGGCCGGTGAACTCGAAATCGAGCATGGTGTCCTGCGGCACATATGCCACCCGCCGGGCGCGCTCGCGACTCGACATACCCAGAAGCCGCTCACCGCCGACAGACACATCACCGCCGGCCGGGGTCGTTACCCCCGCCAATGCCCGCATCAGCGTTGACTTCCCGGCTCCGTTCGGCCCGATCAACCCCAACACCTGGCCGGGCTCGACCCGCAAGGTCACCTCATCGACGAGCGCCCTGCCGTCGAGGACGACACGGATCCGCTCCGCCGCCAGCCCCATCATGCCTGCGCCACCCGTCGCCTACGGAGCACCAGAACGAGGAACACCGGAGCGCCCAGCAGCGCCGTCACCGTTCCGGTCTGCAACGCGACAGGAGAGAACAGCGTCCGAGCGACGATGTCCGCAAGCACCAGGAACGCTCCGCCGAGCAGCGCCGAGCCGGGCAGCAGGAGTCGATGATCGGGCCCAAGCACCAAGCGCAAGAGATGAGGGACCACCAATCCGACGAAACCGATGACACCAGCCACCGACACCGCCGCCCCGGTCAGCACCGCGGACAAGACCAGCAGGCTGCGCCGGACCCGCGTCACATCCACCCCGCCGGCCTGCGCCTGTGTCTCCCCCAGGAGCATCACGTTCAGCTCCCGGGCAAACACCAGCACAGCGATCGTCGCCAGGGACACCGGCACTGCCACGATCCAGACGTGCTCCCACGTCCGCGCCACCAGATCACCGTTGAGCCAGAACACGACGCCCCGCAGCGAGTCACTGTCGGGCGCATTTGTCACCACGGCACTCACCACCGCTCCGAACAGCGCACTCAACGCGACACCGACCAGCAGCAGCGTCGACACCGATCGATCGCGCCGAACACTGGCCACCCCATAGACCAGCGCGAGCGCGCCCAACGCCCCCAGAAACGCCGCCAACGGCAGCACCCACGCCCCCACCGCCGTCGCACCCGACGCGATCGCCGTCACTGCCGCGACCGCCGCCCCGCTGGACACACCCAGCACCCCGGGTTCGGCCAGCGGGTTGCGGAACAGCGCCTGCATCACCGCACCTGCCACACCCAGCGCGGCCCCTACGAACAAGCCCACAAGGACCCGCGGCAACCGGATCTGCTCGATCACAGCGGCCGATTCACCAGCCCGGCCCCCCACAAGCACCCTGACGGTCTCACCCAACGGAATGCTGACCGGCCCCACCGAGACGGCCAGCACGACAGAGCCCGCCACCAACGCACCCAACGCCGCGACGACCCCGATAGCCCGCACAGAAGGACCAGCAGCTCGACGGCGACCTCCACGATCCGGCACATGCACCGCTGACGGCACCGAACCGGCGACAGCCTCGCAACGGCTGACCGACGACCGAGAGTCCACGGGAATCCTTATCGACAATGACTATCATTCGCATATGACCGTAGTACAAGCACCGGAGTTGGCGCAAACTCGGCGGTGTCGGGCTGTTCGAAGATGGTCCGCAGCAGAGTGGCCACCCACGGCTGGGCCGACTTGGGCACCTGGCTCGGCAGCGCGCGGGCATAGTGGGTGCGGCAGCGCTGCCATGAGGCGCCGGGCAGGGTGGCGCCGAACACATTGATCAGGCCCATGTGCGCGTCGGGGATGACCAGTTGGACGCCAGACAGGCCGCGGGCGATCAGTGAGCACAGGAAGGCCGGCCAGCCGACGCCGCCCTTAGAGCTCCGAACAGAATGGGCGCCCGGCGTGCGACGCCTGGCACGCACGGCTGATCGGACTCTCATTCGGTTCGGAGCTCTTAGCGGTTGCCACGTCCAGGCCAAGGGTCTCGCGGTGACGTCGGCGTTGACGCCGGCCGCAATCAGCGCGTGGACGTTGATGATGCCCAACGCCCGATGCGTGTGAGCCCACCCGTATCGTCCGCGTACTGCTCCGGGGGCCGCGGTTGCCGACACCCCGATCCGGCGCCCGACAGGGTGGTCCTCAAATGTGTATTCGAGCGGTTTGTCGCACAGGTCGCATATCGCGCACCGCGGCTCGATTCAGGTAACGCCAGGCTGCGCGCGGGGTGTTCATCGCCTCGCCAGCCTGCCAACATCTATCTGTCCCGTTCCGAGGGCTTGGTGGGGGTCTCGCGTGACATCTGTGCAGAACAACGATCAGCGGCTGCTCGACCGCATTCTGGAGGACCAGCACCGCAAACTGGCGCCGGACAAGAACAGGGACGACTTCTTCACCTTCTTCGCCGCCGACAAGGCCCTGCAGGACTGGGACCTCGACAACGACGAGATCTTGGACGGCATCGTCGATGGGGCGCACGACTGCGGCATCGATGGCATCTGGACCTTCGTGGACGAGCGCTACATCACCGCTGACGCGCATCAATTCCTTCCGTCGCGCGCCAGCAAGATCGAGTTGGTGATCCTTCAGGCGAAGAACTCGTCGGGCTACCAGGAGTCGGTGATCGAGAAGCTGCACTTCCACCTGCCCACTCTTCTCGACATGAGTAGAGACGAAGACGACCTGGTCGCCCACACCAACGCCAAACTGCTTGAACGCACACGGCGCTTCCTGCACATCCTCGAGGAGTTGGCATCCTCGTTCCCGCAATTTCGCATCAAAGTGATCTACGCCAACAAGTCGGCTGAGACCCCTCACCCCAATGTCAAGGCAAAGGGTGACCGGCTCCGGAGAGAACTCGCAAAGATCACCTCCGACACCAGCGCAGAGCTGGAGTACCTCAATGCCGCTGATCTGCGGGAACGGACCGCTCGTGGAGCCAAAGCAGTCGCGCAGCTGGTGTTCACCGAGACCCCGATGAGCACGTCGCTCGGGGAGGGGTACGTATGTCTGGCGCGCCTTGACGAGTACTACCGCTTCATCACTGCCGAGAACGAGGCCCTGCGACTGGAACTGTTCGAGTCGAACGTCCGCGACTACGCTGGGTCCACGGCGGTGAACAACGCCATCGGCGAGACACTGAAGTCTGCCACGGGTGAGGACTTCTGGTGGTTCAACAACGGCGTCACGATTGTAGGCGACGCCGCCCAGATCGCCGGCAAGAAGATCGTCGTGAAGGACCCACAGATCGTCAACGGGCTGCAGACCAGTCACGAGATCTAGGGGCTTGACCCGGGATCGTGGACACCGGTTGTTATGCGGCAGTGGTCAGAGTAACTGATCGTTGTTCGAAGGCGTTCGGGCTCATCTGGCCGATGCTGGAGTGCCTCCTTCTGGTGTTGTAGCGGGTGGCCCATCGGAAGACCGCGAGGCGGGCTGC
>NZ_JBSGBN010000029.1:0-15930 GCF_053601275.1 Streptomyces sp. NPDC004752
GCACCGCCGCCGTGCCGGCCTCGGCCCGCAGGATCCGGCCGAGGACCAGCCGGGCCCGTACGACATCGGCGGGGTTCGGGGTGGCCGGGCCGCCGGGCGTGCCCACCGCGGCCTCGGCCTGTTCCCGTGCGCGGCGCAGCGTCTCCGGGTCGGCCAGCTGCCGCCACTGGGCCAGCAGCCGTTCCGCCTCGGCCAGCGGCTCGGGGGTCACCAGGTCGGGCAGGTAGAAGCGCAGTACCCGGGCGGGGATGCGGGCGAACAGTTCGGCCTCGACGCCGCCCTGGGCGTCCTGCGCCCCGCCGTCGTCGGTGAGGCGGCCGGTGCCGGCGGCCGGGTCGTGGTCGGCGAGCCGGGCGGCGGCGAGCGCGGCGAAGTTGCGGGTGCCCTTGCCGAAGTGCCGTTCCACGTAGGCGGAGCAGTGCTTGAGGACGAGTCCGGCGGTGTCCTGGTCGAGGGAGGCGAGCAGCAGGTCCTGGAGCCCGCCGGGGTAGGCGAAGCAGGGCTGTTCCTCGGTGCCGGGCAGTTGCCTGAGCAGACCGCCGAGCAGCACTTCGGCGAGTTCCGCGGGGCCGGTGTCCGGGAGCATGGCGCGCTGGACCAGCTGCATCACGGGCAGGGTGAGCGGGGCCGCCGCCAGGTAGACGGCGAGGCGCAGCGCGCCGGGCGAGGCGGCGGCGCGGAAGGCGCGCAGGATCTCGTCGTCGCTGCGCGGGGCGGCGGTACCGGGCGCCGCCGGGGCGGCGGGCGTGGTCAGCCCGGCCCAGGCGCGTTCGCTGGTCGGGCCGGTGCCGGACAGCAGCCGGGCCCAGGCCGCGAACGCCTCCGGCGTCGGCTGGAGCACCGGCACCGGCCGGGCGTCGGCGGCCGGTTCGTCCCAGGGTTCCTCGTCCGGCACGAACCCGGTCCGGCCACCCGGTTCGCCCGAGCGGACCAGTCGGCCCGGTTCGGCGGGGAACGTGGTGCGGCTCCACAGGCGGGGCGGCAGCGGCTGTACGACGGCCAGCGGCGCGGTACGCGGCCAGCCGTGCAGCAGCCGCTGCGCGGTGCCGTTCTGCCACAGCGGTCCCACACAGTCGCTGATCACGAGGGTGAGGTGGCGGCCGGTGGGGTCGTGCAGTTCGTCGGCCCTGCGCAGCCGGGTGTGCGCGCCGGGTCCGGCGGTGGTGCCGACCAGGGGGGTGCCGGAGTCGTCGCCGTACAGGTGGTGGACGCGGACGGAGGCGAAGGCGCCGGACTGCTGGCATGCCTGGCGCAGTTCCTCGACGAGCTGTCCCCACACGGCCATGGCGGGGCCCGTGTCCATGAGCAGTTGGACGTCGCAGCGGTGGCGGCGGCCGGGCCGGGTCACGGGCAGCAGTACGCCGCTCGCGGCGGCGCGGTCCGCGGTGGCCTCCTCGTCGACGTCCTCGTCGCGGGGGGTGTCGGTGGCGAACCGGTAGCGGCCGAGCGCTCTCAGCGCCTTCTCCAGGCCGAGCAGTCCGGGCAGGGCGCCGGCGGCGGGCGCGCGAACCGGGAAGACGGAGTGGGTGCCGTCGGCGAGGCCGTGCGGGGCGGCGCCTGCGGTGTGCAGGGGTACGGGGGCGGAGGGTACGTCCGTCGCGGGCCGCGCCGGAGCCTCGGGGGCCTGCGGCCGGGTCGCGGGTTTCGGGCCGGGGTCGGGTGGGTCCTGGGCCGGGGTGAACGGGGCCGGGCCGGGCACCGGGGGCGCGTCGCGGGGCGGGGCCGCGCCGAGCCGCTGGGCCAGCCAGACGGCGTCGGCGACGTCCTCCGCGGTGAGTTCGAGCCCGCCTCGACGCAGCCTGCCGATCAGCTCGTCCAGACGCATGCCGCGCATCCGGCCCTCACCTCGTACGGTCGAGCGGCTGCATGAGCATGTCCGCGATCCGCTCTCGGGTGAGGCGTTCCGCGCGCGCGGCGTGCTGGGTGAGGAAGAGGGCGTTGAGGAGCTGGTCCGCGGCGACCACCTCGCCCGGTTCGCGGTCCAGGAACCGGGCGATCAGATCGTGACCCGTGGTCACGCTGTCCTCGCCGAGGTGCGCCTCCACCATGGCGGTGAGCTGTTCCTCGCCGGGCGGCTCCAGTTCGAGCTGGATGCAGCGGCGCAGCAGGGGTGCCGGGAAGTCACGCTCGCCGTTGGAAGTCAGGACGATCACCGGGAAGGCGGTGCAGGCGACGCGTCCGCCGTGCACGGACACCCGCTCGCCGTCGTGGGTGAGCACCTGGACGACGGGTTCGCGGTCCGCGAGCCGCTCCAGCTCGGGGATCGCGAACTCGCCCTCCTCCAGGGTGTTCAGCAGGTCGTTGGGCAGGTCGAGGTCGCTCTTGTCCAGTTCGTCGATGAGCAGGACACGGGGCTGCTCGGCGGGGAGCAGGGCGGTGCCGAGCGGGCCGAGGCGGAGGTACGAACCGATGCCGGAGGCCGCCGCCGCGGTCCCTTCGGCGCCCTGGGCGCGTTCCAGCTGGACGTCCTGGAGGCGCCCGATCGCGTCGTACCGGTACAGGCCGTCGTGGAGCGCGGTGCGGCTGACGATCGGCCAGCGCAGCACCTTGCCGAGGCCGAGTTCGTGGGCGACCGCGTAGGCGAGGGTGGACTTGCCGGTGCCCGGGTTGCCGGTGACGAGGAGCGGGCGGCGCAGGTAGAGCGCGGCGTTGACAGCGTCGACCTCGGCGGGCCGGGGGGCGTAGTTCTCGACCAGACGGCGGCGCACGCCCAGCCGACGGGCGCTGCTGGAGTCCTCCGGGCCGGACTCCGGCCCGTCCTGGGCGGCCGCGAAGTCGCGCCAGGGCGGCGGCGGGGGTAGCCGCTCCACTCCGTCGTGCGGCTGCCCCACTCCGCGGTAGATCCGCCAGTCGTTCACCATGGGCTCCTCCCGGCTCCGGTGATCAGGCTGCGGGCCCGGCCGTTCGACGTATGACGTTACCGCCAGGCGGCCGTGCCTGCCGAGCTTCGAGGGCGCCCGATGTGAATTCCCGGTCCGTGAACGCCCTTGTGGTGCAGCTGGGTTGACGGGGTGTCCGATGGGGGGCGGTCAGCCGCCGGGGGCGGCCAGGGGTGGCGGTCGCATGGGCTCCGTTCCGTACGGGGTGCGGTCCGGTGGGTCGAAGAGCACGGCCAGTTTGCCGCGCAGTCCCTGGGCGCGCACGGTGTCGGGGTCGGCGAGCCGGATGCGCAGATCGCGGACATGGCCGTGCAGCCCGTCCGCCCCTTCGGCGAGTCCCAGCAGGTCGGCGGCCTGCCGGTGGAAGGCCCGGCACTCCTCGTGGTCATGCCGGTCCCGGCGCCACAGCACCACGGAGTGGCCGGCCATGAGCGCGTACTTCATGGCCACCTGGCCCTCGCCGCTGCCGACCGGGCCGCAGTAGACCGGTACACAGCCGTTGCCCAGCGCCGACAGCCGGCCGTAGACGGCGTACTCACCCTCGGTACGACCGCCGGGCGGGTGTCCGTCGGCCGGTGCCTCGCCGCGCAGCGGCTGGTGGGAGAGCGGGCCGCGGGCCGTGCCCCGCCACCGTTTGAGCCACTCCGGCGAGGGTCTCCTGGCGTTGCGCCGCACGTCGCGGATGACGACGGTCCGGCGCAGCCCGAGCGGCATGGCGCGCTCGTCGGGATCGTCGGAATCGACGGAATCGACGGAATCGACGGAATCGACGGAATCGACGAGACCGGCGGAACCGGCGGGATCATCGCCGTTCGCGTCCGCGGTGCCGTCGGGGGCGAGTCCCCAGTCGTCCACGGGCAGGTCGAACAGGCGGCGCGGCAGGAACACCTCGACCGCGGCCAGGTGCTCGCCGTGGTCGCCCTGGCTGAGCGCGCGGGCCAGCGGCTCGCGCAGGACGGCGGACAGCTCGTCGGCGCGTACCCCGCGGTCGTCCCCGGCCACGGGCGTGATGTCCTGGCCGTCGTAGATGAGCTGGACGCTCCACGGGTGACGGTCGCCGTACACCGGTTCGCCGACCTTGACGAGGACGTCGGTGCGGGCCGCGGACGGCTCCGCGGGGTGCGCGGCGGCCGGGTCGAGGAGGCCGTCGAGGATGCCGTGGATGGCCTCGCCGACCGCCCAGTACTCGTGCCGGTCGGCCTGTTCGGTGATCCAGTCGGCGAAGACCCGCAGCCGTTCCGGGTCCACCTCGTCGGGGCGTTTTTGGACGGTGTACCGGGCCACCCACGCCGCGTACAGCAGGACGGCGTCGAGGTCGACCAGGGCTCCGCCGGCGGCTTGCCCCGGTGCGCGCAGTCCGTACAGCAGTCCACCGCCCTCGCGCCAGCTGCACGGCTCGTGGACGATCAGGGAGCGGTGCCGGCTGTTCAGTACCCGGGCCCTGACCTCCTCCACGAGGTGGACGACCTCGCCGGGCCCGGTCGGCGGCGGGAGGTGCGCGAGGTGGCCATAGAGCCGGGCCCGCAGTTCGGGGGTGATCCCGGAGCCCTCGTAGCCGGGCAGACCGGTCTGCGCCGCGGGCCAGTGCGCGTACTCCGCCGGATCGTCGAGGAGGGCGAGGTGGTGCAGGTCGTGGGCGCGCAGGACCTCGTGCACCAGCTCGCCGCCGCGTACGCCCAGCAGGTCGCGCAGTGCGGTGATCGGGACGGCGGCGCCCTCGTCCCGGCCGCGGCCCTTGATCATGCCGATGACCGCGCCGTAGCGCCGGTCGATCACGGGCCCGCCGGACAGTCCCTCGAACGGCAGGCTGCCGTTGATCAGCAGTGCCCCGCCGTCCGAGCCGACCGCCTCGCCGACGCCGTGCCGCACGCCCAGCTCGCCGGTCCTGCGGGACCAGCCGTGCAGGCTGATCGGGGCCGGGGTGCTGGGCTCCCGGTCGCTCAGCCACAGGCACCGCGCGTCCTCGGCGCCCGGCACCCGGACCAGCGCGATGTCCGGAAGCCGCCAGCGGTCGCCCGCGGTGTCGGGGTTCTCCGGGCGCGGTTCGGCGAGGACCACCATGCCGGTCGCGGTCCGCTCCCGACGGGCGCCGACGGCGCTGCGGCCCTCCCAGGAGACGCCCACGACCCTCTCGCCTCGCCACACCGCAGGTCCCCCCTTCCCCACGACATGAGCGCAGGTCAGCAGCCAGCCCGGGGCTATGAAGAAGCCTGATCCCCAGTACTCGTCACGGTCGGTTGCATACCCGTCGTCCGGTGCGCCGATGCGTACGAGCGAGGGGCGCACCAACTCGTCGAAGGCGCTCATTCCGGGTCGGGGGCCGGGGAACCGGTCGCCGCGCCTGTGCGCCGGTCCGTCGCCGGATCGGTCCCCGGCCCGTCCCCCACCGGTTCGGTCCAGGTCAGGGACACATTCAGGGAGGATGTGCCGCCGCCCTCGGCGATAGCGCTCACGATCTTGCCCGACTGCGCCGTCAGTTCGATTCCGAAGCTGACGGACACCTCGACGGGCTCGGTGGTGTCCAGACCGGCGCGCAGGGAGCGCACGACGCCCCCGACCGTGCCGGCCAGTCCCCCTGCCATGTCGACGATCCGGCCCCCGAACCCGGTGTCCCGGTACCCGTCGTCCGGCCCGGCGTCGTCCGCCGCGCCGATCCTGGCCCAGACGACGGTTCCGTCGTCGAGCCGTATCTGTTCCACTCCCCCGGCCATGTCGCCCCCGTTCGCCTGATGGGAGGAGAAGGCTAACTCCCGATGCGGACGAGCGGGAGGGGCAACGATTCGCCAGGCGTGGCGAACGGCCGTATCAGGACGGCCCGTTGGGGCTGCCGGGCTATGCGTCGTCGGCGTCGTCCTCGTCGTCGAGCCGGGCCAGCCAGGTCGCCAGCCGCTCGACGGGGACCTCGAAGTCCGGGTTGAGGTCCACGAACGTACGCAACTGCTCGGCAAGCCACTCGAAGGTGACCTCTTCCTCGCCGCGCCGCTTCTCCAGTTCCTCGATGCCGCGGTCGGTGAAGTACATGGGAACGTCTCTCCTGCGGATATGTGTGCACTCGGGCTCCTGCGCACAGCCTATGCAACCCGCGGGGCCACGGATCCCCGAGCGGACTCGGACCCGGGTCACCGCGCCCGCACCCGTCGTCCCGCGCGGCCGCTCCCACCCCCCTCGGGTCACCGCACCTGACCCTCTCGGGTCACCACGCCCGCCTCCTCGGGTCACCGCACCCGATCGCTCAGGGCGCCGCGCCCGATCACTCAGGGCGCCGTGCCTGGTCGCTCGGGTCGACGGCGCGGGCGAGCCGCCGCGTACGCCGGCCCGAGCGCCCCGTGCTCCAGGAACAGCGCCCCCGCGGTCGGGGCCCAGGCCATCCGCCCATCCGTCCGTCTATGAGCGTCTCGCCATGAGCGTCTTGACTTTCCACGACCACGATATATCGTGTTTCATGGAAGACGCGATATGGCGCGTCGCGTTTCCGTCGAGGAGGTCAGCACCATGTCCGAGTGGTCCGTCACAGAGCCGACGAAGCTCACCTTCGACGACCCCGTGCGCGATCTGCACGTGCGCATCGTCAACGGAACAGTCAACGTCGTGGGCACGGACGAGGGTTCCGCCCGGCTGCAGGTCTCGGGGATCGAGGGCCCGCCCCTGGTGGTCACCCAGGAGGGCGGCACACTCACGGTGGCGTACGAGGACCTGCCCTGGAAGGGCTTCCTCAAGTGGCTGGACCGCAAGGGCTGGCGGCGCAGCGCGGTCGTCTCGCTCGCGGTCCCGGCGGACACCCGCGTGGAGGTGGGCGTGGTCGGCGCCGGCGCCGTGGTCTCGGGGATCCGCGGCGCCTCGGTGGTCAAGGGCGTCACCGGTGACACGACACTCGTCGCCCTGTCCGGCCCGGTCCGGGCGGACACGGTCTCGGGCAGCCTGGAGGCCCAGTCCGTCACCGGCGATCTGCGGTTCAACTCCGTCTCCGGCAACCTGACCGTCGTCGAGGGCTCGGGCTCCTCGGTGCGCGCCGACTCCGTCAGCGGATCCATGATCCTCGACCTCGATCCGGACGGTCCTACCGACGTCCGGCTGACCAGCATCTCCGGTGAGATCGCCATCCGGCTGCCGCACCCGGCGGACGCGGAGGTGGAGGCGAACACGGCGAGCGGCACGATCTCCAACGCCTTCGACGGCCTACGGGTGCACGGCCAGTGGGGCGCTCACAAGATCACCGGCCGTCTCGGCGCGGGCAACGGAAAGCTCCGGGCCAGCACGGTCTCCGGATCGATCGCCCTGTTGCGCCGCCCGGCGAAGGAGGACGAGGGCACCGTCTGGAGGGACACCGAGCCGGATCCGGCCGCGCCCCGGCACGCGTCGGGGGACAATTCCGCTTCCGGCCCGGCAGCCGACGCGACGAGCGCCCCGGCCGACGGCACGACCGACAAGAAGGTGCTCTGACATGCCTCCCGTCTTCGCCCACGGCCGCCTCCGTCTCTACCTGCTCAAGCTGCTCGACGAGGCCCCACGCCACGGCTACGAGGTGATCCGCCTCCTCGAAGAGCGCTTCCAGGGGCTGTACGCCCCGTCGGCGGGCACTGTCTACCCCCGGTTGGCCAAGCTGGAGGCCGAGGGTCTGGTCACGCACACCACCGAGGGCGGCCGCAAGGTGTACGCCATCACGGACGCGGGCCGCGCCGAACTGGCCGACCGCAGCGGGGAACTGGCCGACCTGGAGCTGGAGATCCGCGAGTCGGTCGCGGAACTCGCCGCCGAGATCCGGGCCGATGTGCGCGGCGCGGCGGGCGATCTGCGGCGCGAGATGCGGGCCGCCGCCTCCGAGGCCCGGCGCGGCACCGGCACCCGCGCCGCCGAGCAGGGCCCCTTCGGTGAGTACGGCGAGCCCGGCGACAAGGATGCCTGGCGCGCCGCCAAGGACGAGATGCGCCGTGTCAAGCAGGAGTGGAAGGAGCAGGCACGGCGCGCCAAGGACGAGAGCCGCAGAGCCCGCGAGGAGGCCCAGCGGGCGCGGCACCAGGCCCAGGAGGCCCAGGCGCGGGCGCGGGCACAGGCCCAGGAGGAGGTGCAGCGGATCGCCCAGCGGGTCCAGGAGCATGTGCAGGACCACTTCACGCGCGGCGACTGGCCCACGGGGGTGCGCGAGGGCCTGAGCGAACTCGCCAAGGAGTTCGGCGAGTTCGGCAAGGACTTCGGCTTCGGCCGCGGCGGCGCGGGAGCGGGGCCCGATCAGGGACCCAGGGCGGAGGCCCGCAAGGCCGCGCCCGCTCCGGAGTACGCGCAGACACCGGAGGACTTCCCCGCCGACTACGAACCGGCCTGGGCCCATGAGGACACCAGCGGCGATCCGGCCCGTGACCTGGACCGTCTCCTCGACCGCTTCCGGGACGACATCCGGGACGCGGCCCGCGACCACGGTGTCACGACCGACCAGTTGCGGGACACCCGCCGCCATCTCTCGACGGCGGCGGCCCACATCGGTGTGATCCTCCGCGGGCCACGACCCTGACCACCCGACCCTGACCGCCCGGCACCGTACGCCGCGGCACCGCACGCCGCGCTTCCCCGTGCCCGACACCCTCGTCCGGCGCGGGCCGGGGAAGCCCGCTCAGGACGCCTTCGTCTCTCCACCGCCGTACAGCACCCGCGTCACGGATTCATATGTCACGCCGTGATCGGCGAGGATCTCGGCGGGTACGCCGGGGCAGACGGTCAGCGCGATGAGGATGTGCTCATCGCCGATGCGCCGGTCACGGCGGCCAACGGCGGTGCGCAGCGCCCGTTCGAGGACATCCTTGGCGCCCCGGCTGAAGGGGCGGTGGCCGGACCACCAGCCGCTGCCCCCGCGGTCGCCGGACATCGCCCCGACGCCGTGCGTCTCCTCGATCCGGTGGACGATCTCGGTGACATCGATGCCCAGCCCGGCGAGCGCGTCCTCGTCCGCCCGGGTGAGACCGCCCCGCCGCCGCGCCTCGCCGAGCGCGTTGCGCACGCACTCCCCGCGGTCGGCGAGGCCCAGCGCGGCCAACGCGAAGGAGGCGCGACTCCCCTCGCGATCGAGCAGCGCGAGGAGCATATGGCCGGTGTCGATGGACCGCGCCCCCTCGCGCTCACCATGCTCCACGGCGCCGCGCACCACCTCACGGGCATGCCTCGTGAACCGTTCGAACATCACTGCCTCCCGTACTTCTTGTGCACGGCCTGCCTGCTGACGCCGAGTTCGGCGGCGATCTCCTGCCACGACCAGCCCTGGTCGCGGGCGTTGCGCACCTGCACGGCCTCCAGCTGCTCCAGCAGCCTGCGCAGGGCGGCAACGGCCCGCAGCCCGACCCGCGGGTCGCGGTCGCCCGCGCGCTCGGCGAGATTGGTTGCCTCGGTCATGACGTCAACCTACGTTGACACGAGAGCCATGTCAACCTTGGTTGACATAAGCCGACGGCCGACCCGGGAGCCGGGTCGGCCGTCGGTGCGGCAGGGGCGCCGCGGTCAGCCGTTGGTGAGCACGATCTTCCCGAACTGGCCGCCGGATTCCAGCCGTTCGAAGCCCTCGCGGGCGCGGTCCAGCGGCAGCACCTCGTCGATGACGGGGCGTACGCCGGTGGCGGCGCAGAAGGACAGCAGGTCCTCCAGCTCCTCCTTGGTGCCCATGGTCGAGCCGACGATCTTTAGCTCCAGGAAGAAGATCCGGGTCAGCTCGGCGTGGGACGGCCGGTCGCCGCTGGTGGCACCGGAGATGACGATCGTGCCGCCGGGCCGCAGCGACTTGACCGAGTGGGACCAGGTGGCGGCGCCGACGGTCTCGATGACGGCGTCCACCCGCTGCGGCAGCCGCGCCCCCGACTCCACCGCCTCGACGGCCCCGAGCTCCAGGGCCCGCTTGCGCTTCGCCTCGTCACGGCTGGTGGCGAAGACACGCAGCCCCGCCGCCTTGCCGAGCACGATCGCGGCCGTGGCCACGCCGCCGCCCGCGCCCTGCACGAGAACCGAATCACCCGGCCGCACCCCGGCGTTGGTGAAGAGCATGCGGTACGCCGTCAACCAGGCCGTGGGCAGACAGGCGGCCTCCTCGAAGGACAGCTCCTTGGGCTTCGGCAGGATATTCCAGGTGGGCACGGCGACCTGCTCGGCGAAGGTGCCCTGGTAGCGCTCGGTGAGAATGGAGCGGGGTTCCTTGGGGCCGACGCCGTGGCCGGTCTGGCCGATGACGGAGTGCAGGACGACCTCGTTGCCGTCCTCGTCGACGCCGGCGGCGTCGCAGCCGAGGATCATCGGCAGCCGGTCCTCCGGAAGACCGACGCCCCGGAGCGACCACAGGTCATGATGGTTGAGGGAGGCGGCCCGGACGTCGACGGTGCTCCAGCCGGGGCGGGCCTCGGGGACCGGGCGTTCCCCCGACTCAAGGCCGGAGAGCGGCTGGTCGCGGTCGATTCGGGTGGCGTAGACAGCGAACATGGGCTCGACGATAGGTTCCCCGGCCCACCGGCGGAACCAGGCGGGCCTGTGACACACGCCCTCTTGTGTCCCGGACGGGCCGGAACCGGCGCCGTCACGGCCCCGTCCGAACGGACAGGACCATGACGAGGTCACCCACAACGGAGCCGGCAGCCCCAGGCCACCGGCAAGCGATCACCGACGGTCCGTCACCGACGCGAAGTCAGCGGCGCACGGGCACCGCCGGTCCGTCACAAACCCACCAGCACCGACGCACCCGCACAGCCCGCCCATGCCGACCCACCACCGCACCCGCACAGCCCGCCCGTACGGGCCCACCGCCGCAGGCTCACCGACACGGGCCCACCAACTCGGGCTCATCTGCGGGCGATGTCCTCGGCCAGGACCGCGGCGGCAGCCATCGCCAACGCCTCCGCCGCCGCGAGCTTCATCCCCTCAGTGACCCGAGAGGCCCGCACCCACAGGCGCACCCGCACAGCCCGCCCGCGCGGGCCCACCGGCACGGGCCCCCAACGCAGACCCACCGCCGCAGACCCACCGACACGGGCCCACCACCGCAGACCCACCGACTCGGGCTCACCTGCGGGCGACGCCCTCGGCCCGGGCCGCGGCGGCCACCGCCGCCGTCACCGCGGGGGCGACCCGCTCATCGAACGGCGAGGGAATGACATAGTCAGCGGCAAGATCGTCACCGACCACCGCCGCCAACGCCTCCGCCGCCGCGAGCTTCATCCCCTCAGTGACCCGAGAGGCCCGCACCCACAGGCGCACCCGCACAGCCCGCCCGCGCGGGCCCACCGGCACGGGCCCCCAACGCAGACCCACCGCCGCAGACCCACCGACACGGGCCCACCGCCGCAGACCCACCGACTCGGGCTCACCTGCGGGCGACGCCCTCGGCCCGGGCCGCGGCGGCCACCGCCGCCGTCACCGCGGGGGCGACCCGCTCATCGAACGGCGAGGGAATGACATAGTCAGCGGCAAGATCGTCACCGACCACCGCCGCCAACGCCTCCGCCGCCGCGAGCTTCATCCCCTCGGTGATCCGAGAGGCCCGCACCTGCAGTGCGCCCGCGAAGATGCCGGGGAACGCCAGCACGTTGTTGATCTGGTTCGGGAAGTCCGACCGGCCGGTCGCGACGACCGCCGCGTACTTGTGGGCGACGTCCGGGTGCACCTCGGGATCCGGGTTGGCCATGGCGAACACGAAGGCGCCCGCCGCCATCGAGGCCACCGCCGCCTCCGGGACCGTACCGCCGGAGACGCCGATGAAGACGTCCGCGCCGTCCAGTGCGTCCTCCAGCGAGCCCGAGATGCCCGCCTTGTTGGTGAACCCGGCCAGCTCCCGCTTGACCGGCGTCAGGTCGTCCCGGTCGGCCGACACGACGCCCTTGCGGTCGGCCACCGCGACATCCCCGATCCCGGCCTCGACCAGCATCCTGGCGATGGCGACACCGGCCGCCCCGGCGCCCGAGATGACGGCCCGCAGATCGCCGACGGACCGCCCGCTCAGCCGCGCCGCGTTACGCAGCGCGGCCAGC
The DNA here is from genome assembly GCF_053601275.1 of Streptomyces sp. NPDC004752. NCBI lineage: Bacteria > Bacillati > Actinomycetota > Actinomycetes > Kitasatosporales > Streptomycetaceae > Streptomyces > Streptomyces sp. NPDC004752. The sequence goes on from NZ_JBSGBN010000029.1 coordinate 11,870, forward strand.
GTCACGACCGCCGTCCCATGCTGATCGTCGTGGAAGACGGGGATGTCGAGCCGCTCCTGGAGCCTGCGCTCGATCTCGAAGCACCGCGGCGCCGAGATGTCCTCCAGGTTCACCCCGCCGAAGGACGGGGCGAGGCGGACCACGGTCTCCACGATCTCGTCGGTGTCCGTGCAGTCGAGCGCGATCGGCACCGCGTCCACCCCGCCGAACTGCTTGAACAGGATCGCCTTCCCCTCCATCACCGGAAGGGATGCCAGGGGACCGATGTCCCCGAGCCCGAGGACGGCCGTGCCGTCGGTGACGACGGCCACCACGGACGACTTCCACGTGTAGTCGTTGACCAGCTCGGGCTGCTCCGCGATCGCGGTGCACACGCGCGCGACGCCGGGCGTATAGGCGAGGGACAGGTCTTCCTTGTCGCGGACCGGCACGGTGGCCTGCACGGCCATCTTGCCGCCGCGGTGAAGAGCGAAGGCCGGGTCGAAGGAATCGAGGGGCTCGGCCCCGCCGTCCTGGTCGGCACTGCTGTCGCTGCGAGGATTGACGATCTCCGCTGCCACTTGTTTACCCCTTCAGTGTTCATGGTGTGAGGGTGGGGCCACTCCTGGTGAAGAGTGGACGGGACCGCATATGACCCGATTTGACCGTTACGTACGGGTCGTACGCGATGGGGCGCGCCGCACACGCGCCCTGAGCCCCGGATGAGGGGTGTAAAGCACCTTCTTACCCGACGAACGGCACCAACGACGAGTCCAATAGGTCCAAGGTCACACCGTGCGGCACGACGGCCACGCTCCGGTGACGTGCAGGCCGCGCCCCGTTCGCCTGCACGACGACCGACACCGGGCAAGCATCGACCACATGGTGAGATGTGCCGTAGATATTCCGGTCGGTACCGGGAAATTCCGCAGACGGTCCGGCTGGATGTACCGACCTGGGCGGTTCGGGGATCACCCGTTATCCGATTTTGACATAGCGGGTCGCCTGATCGGCGTAGCCCGAATGGCAAGATGCGTTAACCCACGAGGTCGCGGACACCTGAAGGTGTGTGGTCTCGTCGACCCATCGGCATCGCATCGCCACCCATCCGCCGGAGGAACCCCATGACCGCTCGCTCCACCCGTCGCACGACCGCCGCGCACTCCCGGCTAGCAGCGGTCGGTGCGATCGCGGTCGCAGGCGCCGTACTCCTCGCCGGCTGCGGTGACCAGACCGACAAGGGCGGCAGCGGCTCCGGCAACTCCTCCTCCTCGGCGCCGCTCGCCGACAAGCTCCCCAAGGACATCCGTGCGGCGGGCGTCATCAAGGTGGGCTCGGACATCGCGTACCCGCCGGTCGAGTACATGGAGGGCGGCAAGGCCACCGGCATCGACCCGGACATCGCGGACGCCCTCGGCAAGCAGCTGGGGGTGCGGTTCGAGTTCCAGAACGGCAAGTTCGACAACCTCGTCGTCGGCCTTCAGGCCAAGCGGTTCAACGTGATCATGTCGGCGATGAACGACACCAAGGACCGCCAGAACGGCATCAACTCGGACAACGGCCAGAAGGTCGGGGAGGGCGTCGACTTCGTGGACTACTTCACGGCCGGCACCTCGATCCTCGTCCAGAAGGGCAACCCGAAGGGCATCAAGACGCTGGACGACCTGTGCGGCCGGGTCGTGGCCCTGCAGAAGGGCACCACGTCCGAGGGCATCGCCAAGGTGCAGACCAAGAAGTGTACGCAGGACGGCAAGAAGGCGATCACGCTACAGACCTTCGACACCGACCCCGAGGCCCTGCTCCGCCTCAAGCAGGGCGCGTCGGTGGCGGACCTGAACGACTTCCCGGTGGCCGCCTACAACGCCAAGACCTCCGGCGGCGGCAAGGACTTCGAGGTCATCGGCGATCAGATCGAGGCCGGCCCGTACGGCATCGGCGTCAGCAAGGAGAGCACCCAGCTGCGCGACGCCCTCCAGGCGGCGATGAGCGCCATCATCAAGAACGGCGAGTACGCCAAGATCATGGAGAAGTGGAACGTCACGGCCGGCGGGGTGACCGAGGCGAAGATCAACGGCGGTTCCTGAGCGTCCTGAACGTCCCGAGTGACTGAAGGGCAGCCTCCGTGTCTGACACCGTCGACAAGATTCCCGCCCCACCCGTGCCACCCGTTCCACCGGAACAGATCAAGGCCATCCCCGTGCGCCACTACGGCCGCTGGGTGGCCGGCGCGCTGGTCATCGCCGTCCTGGTGCTGATCGGCATGGCGTTCTCCAACGCGAAGATCAACTACAGCGTCATCCCGCAGTACCTGACGGACGGGACCATCCTGTCCGGGGCCTGGCACACCCTGTACATCTCCGTCCTCGCCATGGCGCTGGGCCTGGTCCTGGGCGTCGTCATCGCCGTGATGCGGATGTCGTCGAACCCGGTGACCAGCACGGTGGCCTGGTTCTACGTCTGGTTCTTCCGCGGCACCCCGGTCCTCGTCCAGCTGCTGCTCTGGTACAACATCTCGCTGGTGTTCCCCATCCTCAACCTGGGGTTCTACAAGAACGAGATGAACCAGGTCATGACGCCGTTCCTGACCGCACTGCTGGGCCTCGGCCTGAACGAGGCGGCGTACATGTCGGAGATCGTCCGGGCCGGCATCCAGTCGGTGGACCTGGGCCAGACGGAGGCGTCGCATGCGCTGGGCATGACCCAGGGCCAGACGCTGCGCCGGGTGATCCTCCCGCAGGCGATGCGGGTCATCGTCCCGCCGACCGGCAACGAGTTCATCAACATGCTGAAGACCTCCTCGCTCGCCTACGCGGTCCAGTTCAACGAGCTGATCAAGCGGGCCACGGACATCTCCAGCACCTCGCTCGCGGTCGTCGAGATGTACTTCGTGGCGTCGATCTGGTACTTGATCCTGACCACGGTGTTCAGCATCGTCCAGTACTACGTGGAACGCCGGTACGCCCGCGGCTCCTCGCGCAGCCTGCCGCCGACGCCGTTGCAGCGGCTCAGAAAGAACCTCCGCCTGTTCGGTTCGTTCCGCCGCCCGGAGGTGGCCCGATGAGCAGTCTCAGCAAGGACACCGGCATCGGGCACGGTCCGGCCGGCGGGCCGATGGTCAGGGCCGAGGGCGTGCATAAGTCCTTCGGGCTCTCGCACATCCTCAAGGGCATCGACCTGGAGGTGAACCCGCGCGAGGTGTTCTGCATCATCGGCCCCTCCGGCTCCGGCAAGTCCACCTTCCTGCGGTGCATCAACCACCTGGAGAAGATCAGCGCCGGCCGGCTGTACGTCGACGGCGACCTCGTCGGCTACCGGCAGCGCGGCGACAAGCTGTACGAGCTGAAGGAGCGGGAGGTCGCGGCGCAGCGGCGGAACATCGGCATGGTGTTCCAGCGCTTCAATCTGTTCCCGCACATGACGGCGCTGGAGAACGTCATGGAGGCACCGGTCCAGGTCAAGCGGGAATCCAAGGCCGTCGCCCGGGAGCGTGCGCAGCGGCTGCTCGACCGGGTGGGCCTCGGCGACCGCACCGGGCACTATCCGGCCCAGCTCTCCGGCGGCCAGCAGCAGCGGGTCGCCATCGCCCGCGCCCTGGCGATGGAGCCCAAGCTGATGCTGTTCGACGAGCCGACCTCGGCGCTCGACCCGGAGCTGGTCGGCGAGGTGCTCGACGTGATGCGGGACCTCGCCGAGGACGGCATGACGATGATCGTCGTGACGCATGAGATGGGCTTCGCCCGTGAGGTCGGGGACTCGTTGATGTTCATGGACGACGGCGTGGTGGTCGAGTCCGGCCACCCGCGCGAGGTGCTGACCAACCCCCAGCACGAACGCACAAGGTCCTTCCTGTCGAAGGTGCTGTAGCCCCGGCCGACCGAACCGGGGCGGCTACGACGGGCCCGCGCTGCCTCCAGGGACACGCGGGCCCGCGCCCTTGGCGTACCGCCGGCCGGCCCGTCGTATACGGCCGTGTAACGGCCGCCCCGGCGGGCGGGGTAGGGCGGCGGGGGGGGGACGGAGGCCCGGCGGTCGGCTGGGGGCGGTGCTGGGCGTGGGTGTGCGGGGGTCGGAGTGGGACAGCT
>NZ_JBSGBN010000029.1:15940-29640 GCF_053601275.1 Streptomyces sp. NPDC004752
ACTCGCCCAAAACTTTTCCCCCCCCCGCCCTTCTTCCGTTCGGCCGGCCCGTCTTATCCGGCCGTTCCCCGGCCCAGGCGTCGGCGGTGTAACGGCCGCTCGGGCGGTACGGAGCCACTCGGGTCCGCTTGGTCCTCTGCTCGGCTTGGTTCTGCTCGGGTCGGCTTGGCTCTGCTCCGGTCCGCCAGGTCCGCTCGGGTCCGCTTGGGTCACTTGAGGGCGAGGAGCAGGGTGTCCGACGGCGAGGACCACACCGGGCGGGCCTCCGAGAAGCCCTTCTCGCGCAGCACGCGCGCGTGCCACGCGGCGGAGGGCATGTCCCCGCCGGCGTGCTCACCGTAGATCTCGAAGCGGCGGGCCGTGGGCCCGGCCAGGACGGGGTCCTGCGCGGCCAGCTGCCACCACTCCGCCCAGTCGAGGGCGCCGGCGCGCTTGGCCTGATCCATGCGGGCATGCCGCAGGGCCCGTTCGGCGGCGTTGATCCGGGGCGTGCCGTCATCGATCATGTGGTCCGCGTTCATGAAGACACCACCGTCGCGGACGAGTTCCGCGACCCGACCGTAGAGGGTCGCGAGGGGGCCGCTGTGCAGCCAATGAAGCGCCGTGGCGGTCAAAACCGCGTCGTACGCGTCGTACGGCAGCAGCGCGGGCCACTGCGGGTCCTTGAGGTCGGCGGTGACGAAGGTGACGCGTTCGTCGCCGGCGAAGGTGCCCTCGGCGATGGCGAGGAGCGCCGGGTCGAGATCGACGCCGGTGCTGACGGCCTGCGGGAACCGCTTCAGCAGCCGGGCGGTGATGCTGCCGGTGCCGCAGGCCAGGTCGAGCACGCGCGGCGCGGTGCCGACGAGCGCCTCGACCATGTCGAGCATGATCGTGAACCGTTCCTCACGGTCCGGCATGTACCACTCCTGCTGCCGGTCCCAGCTCTGCTGCCAGGCCCGCCAGTCGGCGCCGGTCGTGGCCGTGTTCGCGTCCGTCATCGCAACCCCTCCACCGCGAAGATCCCGTAATACCCTGGAAGCGCGACCGGTCATTACCCGATCGCGTCCACGACCATAGAGCGCCACCGTAAGGACTACAAGTGGAACTGGCCTATTACTCGGATTACGCCGTACGCCTCGTCAACAGCGAGGAGCCGCTCCGGGGCAAGGACTCGCTCACCACGGTCGAGGCCGTCCGCGCTCTGTTCGGCGTCAATCAGTCGGCGGCCCGCCGCACCGCCGACGCCGATGTCACCCGCTTCCGCTCGGTGCGCGCCCGGCTGCGCGGGGTCTTCGAGGCCGCCGACAAGGGCGACGAGACCCTGGCGGTGGACCTGCTGAACTCACTGCTGCTGGAGTTCCCGGTCAGCCCGCAGGTCTCCGGGCACGACCACCGGGACGAGGACGGCCGCCCGCTGTGGCACCTGCACCTCGCCGACCACCCGTCCAACGTCACCGCGGGCTACGCGGCGATCGCCGCCATGGGTCTCGCCTTCCATCTGACCGAGTACGGCGTGGACCGCCTGGGCCTGTGCCAGGCGGCCCCCTGCCGCAACGCCTACCTGGACACGTCCACCAACCGCTCCCGGCGCTACTGTTCCGACCGGTGTGCCACGCGGGCGAACGTGGCCGCCTACCGGGCCCGCAAACGTCTGGAGGCCGACCGGTCCGAGAACACCGGCCTCGCGGCCGAGAGCGCCCAGCGCACCAGCGCGAGCGGCGAGCGCTGATCCGGCCTGCGCGGCCGCAGCCGCAGCCGGACCCGGCCGAGGATCAGATCCTCCGGCACGGCCCCGTAGTCGGTGCTGTCACCGCCCGCGTACCGGTTGTCCCCGAGCACCCACCAGCCACCCTCGCGGCGCTCCACGGCGCGCTTGACGACGAGCAGGTCCTGCTGGAAGGGATGGCGCAGGACGACGATGTCCCCGGGCCTGATCCGGGCGCCGTACCGCAGCACGAGCCGATCCCCGTGATAGAGCGTCGGCACCATGGACGGTCCCGTCACCTCGGCCAGCCCGAAGGGCGGCACGGTCCTCCCCCGCTCGGTCTCCTGCGACAGCTCCGGCATCGCCGGCACCTCCCCGGTCCGTTCCTCCACCAGTCTCAGTCTGACCCCGGACTTTTGTACTAAGCCCTAGGGGGCACTCGCGAAATCCCGCTTCTCAGGGAGTAATGTCCCACCTGAGAAGACGATCACGAGGAAGGAACGCTCCATGCTTTCCCGCCTGTTTGCCCCCAAGGTCAAGGTCAGCGCCCACTGCGACCTGCCCTGCGGTGTGTACGACCCGGCCCAGGCCCGCATCGAGGCGGAGTCGGTGAAGGCCGTCCAGGAAAAGATGGCCGGCAACGACGACCCGCACTTCCAGGCGCGTGCCACCATCATCAAGGAGCAGCGCGCCGAGCTGGCGAAGCACCACGTCTCCGTGCTCTGGAGCGACTACTTCAAGCCTCCGCACTTCGAGAAGTACCCGGAGCTGCACCAGCTGGTCAACGACGCCCTGAAGGCCCTCTCGGCCGCCAAGGCGTCCACCGACCCGGCGACGGGCCAGAAGGCGCTGGACTACATCGCCCAGATCGACAAGATCTTCTGGGAGACCAAGAAGGCGTGATCTCCAATCATGCCCTCTGACCTGCGATTACTTTGGTTGCAGTGTCTACCCGCCCGCACCCGGTCCGCAGGCCGCCGAATACGGCGCCAAGGCTGACCGGGTGCGGCTTTCTTCACCTTGCCGGGCCGGGGCGCCGCCCAGGCGACCCGCTCTCACAGACGGGGGCGACCGTCATGTCCGATCCCGCCGACGGAGACGCACTGAACCGGAACACGGCGCGGGGACGGACACCAGGGCGCCCCAGAGACCTGCCTGGACAGCGCGGTCTGTCTGCGGTCGCCGGACAAGTATCCGCTGGACCTACGCCTTCGTCGACCGGCCCGTCGATCGGATCACGGCGGCCCGCGCCTTCTGGACGGCCGTCACCGGTACCCGGCTCTCGGAACTCCGGGGCGCACGCGACGAGTTCGCGACGCTTCTGCCCGCGGACGCCGACGCCTGTGTGAAGGTGCAGGGCGTCGCCGCCGACCCGAGCGGCACCCATCTCGACTTCTCCGTGGACGATGTCGAGGCGTTCGTGACGTCCGCGCGGGCACTCGGCGCGGTCCCGGTCGCCGCGCATGAGGGCTGGTCCGTGTTGCGTTCCCCGGCCGGGCAGTCGTTCTCTGCGGTGCCATGGCACGGGGAGTCGATCCGGCCCCCGGTGGTGGCCGGCAGCAGGCTGGACCAGGTGTGCCTGGACATCGCGCCGTCCGCGTACGACGCCGAGTCCGCCTTCTGGTCCGGGCTGACCGGCTGGGAGCCGCTGGCCGGCTCGGTCACCGAGTTCCGGGGGCTCCGGCCGCCGCCTGGCCTGCCCGTCCGGATTCTGTTGCAGCGGTTCGGCGAGGAGCGGACCGCCGCCGCCCACCTCGACCTGGCCTGCGCGGACATCGCGGCGACCCGGGCCCGCTATGAGGGTCTCGGGGCCACCGTCGTGGCCCGGGGTCCGCGCTGGACGGTGTTGCACGACCCGGCGGGCGGCACATACTGCCTGACCGGCCGGGACCCGAAGACGGGCGGCCTGTCGGCGCCGGCGCTCAGCGGCGCACGCTCGTGTACACGCACAGGGTGAAGTCCGGCCCGCCGGGCACGGCGGAGGGCAGGACCCGCGCGGACGGGTACGCGTCACCCGCGCGAAGCATCGAGGGCGGCACGGCAGACGGAGGCACCGGCACGGCCGACGGGGTTTCAGGCGCGGCGGACGCCGACCGTGGGCACCCGTGGCCGTCCCCGTGCGCCGCGGGCGGCGTCCGGGACGCGTCCTGGGTCCGCTGCCAGACGTACGGCTCCCGGGGCTCCGCCCCGGCCCGCAACCACAGCGTGACCCCTCCGCCGCCGGCCACCACCAGCGCCCAGGTCACCGCCGCCCAGCGCCATATCCGGCGATGTCCGCCCGCCATCGTCACCCCCAGGGCTCCACGTCCACCACGGCCTCGACCGGCACCGGCCCGTACACATGCGGGAACTCCTCGCCGCCCGGCTCCGCGGCCTCGTACTTCACGGGTACGCCGAGCAGCGCCGGGTCCACGACCAGGACCACCAGATCGTCCGGGCGGTCGTACGAGCCGTACAGGAAGGCGGCCACGCCCGGGAGTTGGGCGCGGGTGGAGAAGTGGATGAAGCCCTCCTCCCGCAGCGTGCGGCCACGGGTGGACATCTCATAGCTGCCGCGCTCACGAGCCGCTTCCCACAGGGGGCGTTCCGTGATGTGGAGGATGTACGGGAGTTTCGGCATGCGGCCACGCTACGGCCTCGGCCAGGCATACGGTCCGCTCCTGGGGCACCGGGACCGGGCCGGGGATCCGGGTACGGGGATCCGGGTACGGGCTCAGGACTTCTTCGCGCCGGTTGCGTGGGGCTCGCGCTGCCGCTGCTCGGCGGCGGGGTCGGCGCAGGCCGCGCAGTCGGGGTTGTGGCACGGGCCGGGGCCCCACACGGGAACCCAGGCGCCCAGGGTCTTGTGCCGCTTGACGACCGTTTCGACGGGCTGTCCGCAGACGGGACAGACCTGTTCCTCGCTGTCCATGTCCCCAGGGTAGGGCGGGCGGGGACGCGACGCTTCCCGCGCCGGGCCGGTCGCCCTCGGTACATGCGTGCCGGGAGTCGGCGGGCCCCGCGCGCCACGGGGTACGCGGGACCCGTCGGGCCGGAGCCGCCGGGGGACGCGCGGGGTCAGGAACCGCACGCACCCGGCGGCTCCGGGGTCCTCCCGGAGTCGGCGGCCGACCTCAACTGCTGCGCCGGGTCACGAACTCGGCCAGCGCGAGCAGCCCCTCCGCCGCCTCCGGATCGGGCACCGCGCGGGCCAGTTCCTGCATCGCCCGGGACATCCGGTCGGCCGCCTGGACCTGCGCCCAGTCCCGTCCGCCCGCCCGTTCCACGGCCAGCGCCGTACGCTCCAGATCCTTCTCGTCGTACGGCCGTCCGTACAGCTCGGCCAGCTCGGTCGCCGCCGCCGTGCCGGAGGTGAGGGCGGCGACCACCGGCAGCGACTTCTTGCGGACGGCGAGGTCCGCGCCGGCCGGTTTGCCCGTGCGGTCCGGGTCGCCCCATATCCCGATGACGTCGTCGATCAGCTGGAAGGCGAGCCCGGCCTGGCGTCCGAACCCGTCCAGCGCCGCCACCTCCTCCTCGCCCGCGCCCGCGTACAGCCCGCCGAGGGCGCAGGCGCAGCCGATCAGCGCACCGGTCTTGGCCTCGGCCATGAGGAGGACCTCGTCGAGGGTGACCTCGTCGGGGGCGCGCTCCTCCATGGCCGTGTCCGTGTGCTGGCCCTCGCACAGCTCGACCACGCAGTCGGCGAGCCGGGTGGCGGCGGCCCGCGACGCCGGGTTCGGGTCCTCGGCGAGCAGCCGCAGGGCCAGCGCCTGCAGGGCGTCCCCGGCGAGGATCGCGTCGGGGACACCGAACACGGTCCACGCCGTGGGCCGGTGCCTGCGCGAGGTGTCCCGGTCCATCACGTCGTCGTGCAACAGGGTGAAGTTGTGCACCAGCTCCACCGCCGCCGCGGCCCGGAGCGCCGCCGTCCGTGCCCCGTGGCCGCCGAGCGCCGCCGCCGCGGTGAAGACCAGCGCGGGCCGGATCGCCTTGCCCGCGTTGCCCGCCGCCGGGGTGCCGTCCGCGTGCTCCCAGCCGAAGTGGTAGCGCGCGATCCGGCGCATGGCGCCCGGCAGCGAGTCGACGGCGGCCCGCAGTTCGGGGTCGACCGACGCCCGGGCGCGGTCCAGGACGGCCGTGGCCTCATGCCCGTCGAGCGGGGGCCCGCCGTCCCGGGCGGGCCCTGGCCGGTCCCCCGGCACCGGTGCCTCGCCGGTCCCCGGTGGGCCGGTGGCGCACTGCTTCGTCTGCGTCATGAACTCGGCCATGGGTCCCCCTCGCGGAGTCCGCGGACGGTGGTGCCGTAGCCCCGGCTGGGCTGGTACGCCGCGGCCGTACCCACCCGAGCGGGCGGGGGCACGGCCGCGGAGTGCGCAAACGTCACCTCCACCGGCCGATCTCGACGTTCTCCAGGACACCGAGCGCGTCCGGCACCAGGACCGCCGCCGAGTAGTAGGCCGTCACCAGGTAGTTGATGATCGCCTGTTCGTTGATGCCCATGAAGCGGACGGACAGGCTCGGCTCGATCTCGTCCGGGATCCCGGACTGCCTGAGACCGATGACGCCCTGGTCCTCCTCGCCCGTACGCATGGCGATGATCGAGGTCGTACGCGCCTCGCTGATCGGGATCTTGCTGCACGGGTAGATCGGCACTCCGCGCCAGGTCGGGATGCGGTTGCCGCCGATCTCCACGGTCTCCGGGACGAGCCCGCGCTTGTTCAGCTCGCGCCCGAACGCGGCGATGGCGCGCGGGTGGGCGAGGAACAGTTTGGTGCCGCGCCGACGGCTCAGCAGCTCGTCCATGTCGTCCGGGCCGGGCACGCCGTCGTGCGGCTGGATCCGCTGGTCGTACTCGCAGCTGTGCAGCAGACCGAAGTCGCGGTTGTTGACCAGCTCGTGCTCCTGGCGTTCCTTCAACGCCTCGACGGTGAGCCGCAACTGCTGCTCGGTCTGGTTCATCGGCTGGTTGTACAGGTCGGCCACGCGCGTGTGGATGCGCAGCACGGTCTGGGCGATGCTCAGCTCGTACTCACGGGGCTTCGCCTCGTAGTCGACGAACGTGTGCGGGATGTCCGGCTCGCCGGAGTGGCCGGCCGCGAGATCGACCGCCTTCTCCCCGTACTTGTTGGTGCGCTGCTCCGGGATCGCGCGCAGCTGCCGCAGATGCTCACGCAGGGAGTCCGCGCGCTCCGCGACCTGCTCGAAGTCCTGGCGGGACAGGATGAGCACGGTGCACGTGGTGCCCGCGCGGGCCGTGTACTCCCAGATGGCGTCCGGGTCGAGCAGCGCCTGTTCGCCGAAGTACGCGCCGTCGGCGAGGACCCCGAGGACCGCGTCGTCGCCGTACGGGCCCGTGCCGAGCTTCTCCACCCGGCCGTGCGCCAGCAGGAACACCTCGTCGGTCTGGCTGCCGAACGAGGCGATCACCTCACCCGGGGCGAAGTCCCGCTGACGGCAGCGCTGGGCCAGTTCGGAGAGGACCTCCCCGTCCTCGTACGACCGCAGGGCCGGCAGTTCGCCCAGTTCGGCTGGGATCACCTCGACACGGTCGCCGGTCTTCACAAAAGTGATGCGGCCGTCGCCGACCGCGTACGTCAGTCGCCGGTTCACCCGGTATGTGCCACCCTGCACATTCACCCAGGGAAGCGTCCGCAGCAGCCAGCGGGAGCTGATCTCCTGCATCTGGGGCGCGGACTTGGTGGTGGTGGCCAGGTTCCGCGCTGCCGCCGTGTCCAAAGACTGCTGCGGCTTGCCCTGATCCGTGCGGACCTCTTCGCCTACCGACATAAAGAATTGCCCTCCCAGTCTGCACCGGCACCGAACTGCGCCGGGCATCGGCCTTGCTCGCGACCAGCCTTCCAGCACGCAACGTGATCGCGCCATTACCCGAAAGAGCGGGAATGGATCATCGCACTACTGGGCAGAAAGAGGGACCTCGCACCGGGCGGCGCCGAGTGTGCGAGGTGTCCGGATCGACTCGCACGGAACCCGAACGAAGTAGCCAACAGGCCCGACGTCCTTGACACTTGACGCAGTCGATCGGTCACATCCGGTGACTTCGATCCGATGCGAAGGAGGCACGCATGGCCTCACCCATGTCCGCGAGCCGTTTTCGGGACGCCCTGAGAGCGGAGGGCGTCACGGTCGTCGAGGTCGGCGACTGGAGGCATCACAATCGCAACCACAAGGGCGCGTGGGGGCCCGTGCACGGCGTGATGATCCACCACACGGTGACCAGGGGCAGCGAACGGACGGTGGAGCTGTGCCGGGACGGCCACGCCGAACTGCCGGGCCCGCTGTGCCACGGTGTGATCACCAAGGACGGCACGGTCCACCTCGTCGGCTACGGCCGTGCCAACCACGCGGGGCTCGGCGACGACGATGTGCTCCGCGCGGTCATCGCCGAGACGGCGCTTCCGCCGGACAACGAGTCCAACACGGACGGCAACCGGCATTTCTACGGCTTCGAGTGCGAGAACCTCGGCGACGGCAAGGACCCGTGGCCGGCGGCCCAACTCACGGCGATCGAGCGGGTGTCCGCGGCGATCTGCCGCCGCCACGGCTGGACGGAACGCTCGGTCATCGGCCACCTGGAGTGGCAACCGGGCAAGGTGGACCCCCGCGGCTTCACCATGAACTGGCTGCGCCGGCGCGTCAAGGAGCGCTTGGCGGGCTGACGGCGGTCAGTGGTGGCGGTACCGACGGTCGGCGGCGGTACCGGCAATCGGTGGTGGCGGCTCCGGCGGTCGGCGACGGTACCGGCAATCGGTGGTGGCGGCTCCGGCGGTCGGCGACGGTACCGGCAATCGGTGGTGGCGGCTCCGGCGGTCGGCGGCGGTACCGGCAATCGGTGGTGGCGGCTCCGGCGGTCGGCGGCGGTACCGGCAATCGGTGGTGGCGGCTCCGGCGGTCGGCGGCGGTCGGTGACGCGTGACGGTGACCTCGGGTGATGACCGTGGTGACAATGGGGTGGTGGTCGCTCCTGGGTCTCTTGCCGCCCGGCTTCCGTCGCCCATCGAAGTGGTCGATGACCGACGGTTCTCCCGGCATGGGGTACATCTGCTGCTCAAGCGGGACGACCTGATCCACCCGGAGCTGATCGGCAACAAGTGGCGCAAGCTGGGGCCGAACCTGGTCGCGGCGGCCGGGCGGACGATCGTCACGTTCGGCGGGGCGTACTCCAACCATCTGCGGGCCACCGCCGCCGCGGGCCGCCTCCTCGGCCTGCCCACCATCGGCGTGGTCCGCGGCGATGAACTGGCCGACCGCCCCCTCAACCCCTCCCTGGCCCGGTGCGCGGCCGACGGCATGCGGCTGCACTTCATCGACAGATCGACATATCGCGAGAAGACGGACCCGCGAACCCTGGACGCCCTGCTGCGCGCAACCGGCGCCGAGGACGCGTACGTCGTCCCCGAGGGCGGCAGCAACGCCGCGGCCGTACGCGGCTGCCGGGCCCTGGGCGAGGAACTGCGCGGGCATGCCGATGTCGTCGCCGTCGCCTGCGGCACCGGCGGCACCCTGGCCGGACTCGCCGCCGGACTCGCCCCCGGCCAGCGCGCCCTGGGCATACCGGTCCTCAAGGGCGGCTTCCTGGCCGCCGAGGTGCGCGCCCTCCAGGAGCGCGCCTTCGGCGCCCGCCGCGGATCCTGGTCCCTCGACGACCGCTTCCACTGCGGCGGCTATGCCCGTACCACCCCCGGACTCGACGCCTTCGCCGAGGACTTCGAACAGCGCCACGGCCTGCCCGTGGAACGCCTCTATGTCGCCAAGTTGCTCCATGGACTCGTCGCCCTGGCGGACGAGGGCGCCTTCCCGCCCGGCACGACCGTCGCGGCCGTCGTCACGGGCCGGCCCTTCCCCGGAGTCGGCTAGTACTACCCAGGGCCGGCTCGTACTACATGCCTAGGCACTAGGCGGTCTCCCGGTACGCCGCCGCCTCCTCCAGGTCCAGTCTGCGCAGCAGCGTGCGCAGCATCTCGTCGTCGATGTGGCGGCCGTCCCGCAGCCGTACGAACACGTCGCGCTCCGCGCTGATCATCTCCCGGGACAGCCGGCGGTAGGTGTCGTCGACGGTCTCCCCGGTCACCGGGTTCACCGCGCCGAGCCGCTCCCAGACGGCGTTGCGGCGGCGTTCCAGGACGGCGCGGAGGCGGTCCGCGAGCGGCGGTGGCAGGGCGTTGCGCTCGTCGGAGAGCAGTTCGTCGAGGCAGGTCTCCGCGGCCCGGGACGCCTGCGCCTGGGCGTTGCCCTCGGCGAGGGTCTGTGCCTGCGGGTCGCGGCCGGGGAAGTTCAGCAGCCGGATCAGCGGAGGCAGTGACAGGCCCTGCACCACCAGCGTCCCGATGACCGTCGTGAACGTCAGGAAGAGGATCAGGTTGCGCTGCGGGAAGGGCTGTCCGCCGTGCAGGGTGGCCGGGATCGAGAAGGCGATGGCCAGCGACACCACGCCCCGCATCCCGGCCCACGAAGTGATCATCGCGCCCCGCCAGGTCGGGTTCTCCTCGCGCTGTCTGATCCGCGCGGACAGCAGCCGGGGCAGGAACGTCGCCGGATACACCCACACGAACCGGGCCGCGACCACCACCAGGAAGAGGGCCGCCGCGTACCAGGCGGCCTCGACGCCCTCGTACGATCCGAGCCCGCTGAGGACGACCGGCAGTTGCAGCCCGATCAGCGCGAAGACCGCCGACTCCAGCACGAAGGCGACCATCTTCCAGACCGCCTCCTCCTGGAGGCGGGTGGCGAAGTCGACCTCCCACGCGCGGTGTCCCAGATACAGCGCGACGACCACGACCGCGAGCACACCGGAGGCGTGCGCCTGCTCGGCGATGCTGTACGCGACGAACGGAATCAACAGGGAGAGCGTGTTCTGGAGCAGGGGCTCCTTCAGATGCGTGCGCAGCCAGTGCAGCGGGGCCATCAGCACCAGCCCGACGCCGACCCCGCCGACCGCCGCGAGCAGGAACTCGCCGATCCCGCCGGCCCAGGTGGCGCCCTCGCCGACGGCCGCCGCGAGGGCCACCTTGTACGCGGTGATCGCGGTGGCGTCGTTCAGCAGGGACTCGCCCTGGAGGATGGTCGTGATCCGGGAGGGCAGTCCGACCCGGCGGGCGACCGCCGTCGCCGCGACCGCGTCCGGCGGCGCCACCACCGCGCCCAGCACCAGGGCGGCGGTCAGCGGCATGCCGGGCACGATCAGGTAGACCGCCCAGCCGACGAGGAACGTCGCGAAGAGCACGTATCCCACGGAGAGAAGCGCCACGGGGCGCAGTTGCGCGCGCAGGTCCAGGTAGGAGCTGTCGCCGGTCGAGGTGTACAGCAGCGGAGGCAGCAGGAGCGGCAGGACGACCTCGGGGTCGAGCGCGTACGCGGGCACCCCGGGGACGTACGAGACCGCCAGTCCGGCCGCGACCAGCAGCAGCGGTGCCGGCACCGGGGTACGCCGGGCGGCCCCCGCCACCGCCGCGCTGCCCGCCACCAGCAACAGCAGCGGCATCACGTCCATGTCCTCGCCCGCCCTCATTTTCCGCGCGGTCAACCGCACACCCGTCGTAATCTGGCAATCATGAAACAGTGCACGCACGTCGACGCGCTGCCGCACCCGGAACCGGAGCCGCAGAACGAGACCTGTCCGGAGTGTCTCGCACAGGGCACGCACCCGGTGCAACTGCGGCTCTGTCTGACCTGCGGCCACGTCGGCTGCTGCGACTCCTCACCGGGGCGGCACGCGACGGGGCACCATGTGCGGTCCGGTCACCCGGTGATGCGGACCTTCGAACCGGGCGAGGACTGGCGATGGTGCTTCGTCGATCACGTCCTCGTGTGACACTGCATGACGACGACCGGTCCCGACGGTTCGGCCGTCTGACGCCTGGGTACGTCAACCCGGCGCGCGCTCTTCCCGATTGGGCCCGCAGACCTCTAGACACGGAGCGTATCCACAGTTTTACTGTGAGTGACGCCAGGGGGTTGGGGTCCCGGGGACAGAAAAGTTCGGAGCGCGATAGCGTCACCGCTGAACCAAAAATCGCGTTACCCCGGGGGGCGACCCTCGGCCCTGTAAAGCCTGTACCACCTTGGAGGTGAGGGTGTCCCAGATCGCAGGCGAGCCCGCGACCCAGGACTTCGTGGAAGTCCGGCTGCCGGCTGCGGGTGCCTACCTGTCGGTGCTGCGGACGGCCACGGCCGGACTCGCGGCCCGCTTGGACTTCACCCTGGACGAGATCGAGGACCTGCGTATCGCAGTGGACGAGGCTTGCGCGATCCTGCTCCAGCAGGCCGTGCCGGGCTCGGTGCTCAGCTGCGTCTTCCGACTCGTCGACGACTCGCTGGAGGTCACGGTGTCGGCGCCGACCACGGACGGGCACGCGCCCGCGCGGGACACCTTCGCCTGGACCGTGCTGTCGGCCTTGGCGGGCAAGGTCTCGTCAGCCGTCGACGAGGACAGGACCGTGTCGATCAGTCTCTACAAACAACGCGGCGCGGGACCCGGGCCGGCGTGAGGAACGGAGACGGGCCGGTGTGGGACGAAGAGCGCGGCACACGGGAGCTGCCCCCCGAGGGCAAGGGCGCCCCGAGCGGATCTCGGCGCCCGGCGGACGGCATCGACGGCATCCCTGAACAGGCCAGGCCGCATCCGGAGGACGACTCCGCGCAGGCCGGTCGGGACGGTGCCATGCAGAGTGCGCCTTCGGCGGGACGGAACGGGGTCGTGTCCCCAGTCCGAGCGGAGTCGAGTGCTCGGGGAAGGGCGACGGGCGGGACGATGGGCGAGCACGAGCGATACTCCGAGGGCGATGCGCTGGGCACGCAGGGCGTTCCAGGCACGCAGCACGATCCTCATCAGGACCGCAGCGGGGCGCGTGCCATGTTCGTCGAGCTGCGCAAGCTCAAGGACGGCAGCCCGGAGTACGCGGAGCTGCGCAATCAGCTGGTCCGCATGCATCTGCCGCTCGTGGAGCACCTTGCGCGCCGGTTCCGCAATCGCGGCGAGCCGCTCGACGACCTCACCCAGGTCGCCACCATCGGTCTGATCAAGTCCGTGGACCGGTTCGACCCGGAGCGCGGAGTGGAGTTCTCCACGTACGCGACGCCCACGGTCGTCGGTGAGATCAAGCGGCACTTCCGGGACAAGGGCTGGGCGGTGCGCGTCCCGCGGCGGCTGCAGGAGCTGCGGCTCGCGCTGACCACGGCCACGGCCGAGTTGTCACAGCAGCACGGCCGCTCCCCCACGGTGCACGAGCTGGCCGAGAAGTTGGCGATCTCGGAGGAGGAGGTCCTGGAAGGGCTGGAGTCGGCCAACGCGTACTCCACGCTCTCCCTGGACGTCCCCGACACCGACGACGAGTCTCCGGCGGTGGCCGACACGCTCGGCGCGGAGGACGAGGCGCTGGAGGGCGTCGAGTACCGCGAGTCCCTCAAGCCGCTGCTCGAAGACCTTCCGCCGCGGGAGAAGCGGATCCTTCTGCTGCGCTTCTTCGGCAACATGACCCAGTCGCAGATCGCCCAGGAGGTCGGCATCTCCCAGATGCACGTCTCCCGTCTACTGGCCCGCACCCTGGCCCAACTCCGCGAGAAGCTCCTGGTGGAGGAGTAGCCCCCGCCGCCATAGCGAACACCCAAGCGCAGAGCCCGGACCGACAGCGGGGGGCCGAGCGAGCGCGAGGGCTGGGCAAGCGCGGGGCCGGGCAAGTGGCACGGCCGAACCCAGGACGGGAGCCGGACCGACGGCGAGGACCGGGCCGGGGGCGGAAGCGTGGCCCACGGCAGATACCGGGCCACGACGGAAGCCGGACCGACGGCGGAAGCCATGCGAGCAGCGGAGACCGGACGGACTACGGAAGCCAGACCAACCGCCGAGGCCTGACCGGGGGCGGAGACCACGCCCACGGCGGAGACCGGGCCGACGGTCGAAGCCGGGCCCACGGCGAAGACCGGACCGACGGCGGAAGCCATGCGAGCAGCGGAGACCGGACGGACTACGGAAGCCAGACCAACCGCCGAGGCCTGACCGGGGGCGGAGACCACG